>WQTE01000014.1 GCA_009786445.1 Oscillospiraceae bacterium
ACTTTTCTATGAAATCAAAGAGACCGTATTTGTTGAAAAGGCTGATTACCTGTCTGCCTGTCAACTTTTTTGCCTCTCTATATTCCTCAATGCAATAGATAGTGAACTCCATATAATTAAGCATATCTCCATCCCTCAACTTGGATATTCAATTTCTCCGTTTTCGAGCTCCTGCGACAACAAATCAGCCATGACAACCGGGCTATAATGCCACAGTTTTGTATTTTCCTCAGTATATTTTTCGTACAAGTTCGAGCCATAGAATAACTCGATTGCTTCTTTTTGAGTAATATTCAATGTTTTAGTGATTTCTTTTATTATGAGCGGAGTGTTAAGCTGTAGTACTGATTTAAACTGTAAATCCGTCACATCAAAGCACCCCCATGTATTTTAAGTACGTTAATGAGTCATCGGTACAAAATGTGACTTGATTGTACAAGTCTCTGACTTTCAGTTGTTTAATGGCATCCTCTCGGCTCGTCGCTCCAGCCAGAAAACCGATAAAAGTCAGATATACTGTATCATTGGCAACTGGACCGATTATTATGTCGTATTCCTCGCCTTCGTACCTACCCATTCGCTTATCACAAACAAAATCAAACCATTCATTATTCGCTTTTTCAAAAACCTTTACTCCAAGCGTATTCATAGCACTTTCATTGTCAAACTCATATATACTAATGACCTTTTTTCCGCCTCTTCTGTTGAAAACAATCTCGCTGAAACTCTGTGCCTGTTCTATGTTTGTTGTTGTGTAAAATCCCATTCCAAAATCAAGATTGCGATTCGGAACTCGAATTTCAGGTTTTTCTACCACAACATTACTTCCATGATATAAAAGCATAACCTCGTTCTCCTCCATCTATGCTAATTATGAAGCATTGCAACGATATAATCAAGTCTTTTTTGCTCGCATGAGTTTGCGCCGGTTATTCCTTCTAAACAAGGAATATCTTACAGAATGCTATAAAGAGGGCGCGATATTATAAGCTCCCCCTCAATCTTAGCGTACATCTCAGGACGTCATTTCAAATATTTTGTCTGCAAAATAAAGCGGGATATTTGTAATCGCACCATCTTTTACAAACTCTCTTGCGCTGAGCCTAATGGCAATTTTTGGGTTATGTTTACCTATGTAGTGTTTAAAACTTGCTGCTGTTTTGGTGTAGCCTGATTTGACTTCAAGGGGAACTATTGCATCGCCATGTTGCAAAATGAAATCTATCTCTCGTTCTTGCGCGAACGCATAGAAGTTGGGATTATTCGTCAAAATAGGCATTAGTTGTTGCAAGACATAATTTTCGATAAGCTGTCCCTTGAAATGAAAATTATCAGACAACAGAATCGATTTATTGGTAAGACCTGCCATATGCTTAATTAAGCCGACATCTACTAAAAATAATTTAAAATAATTCAGGATTTCGTAAGCTTTAAGCGGATATTCCGGTTTTGAAACATTCAAAATGCGATGAACAACCCCGCTGGAAATAAGCCACTCAATCGCATCCTCAAAATCTTTTGCTCTTGCACTTTTTGCGATTGCGGCGTACATAAACTTNTCATTGTTTTCNTTACTAAGTTGCGGAACTATACTGCGAAACACCTGNAATATACGTCCGCTGCTAATTTTATTGTTGTGTTTGGTAAAGTCATTTTCATAAANCGATATAATCTCACCTTGTATNGAGGAAACCTCTTCCGGATTTGCGTTAGTAGCCCAGCTTCGAACGCATTCAGGCATTCCACCGACAATCAGATACTTCCTGTAATGTTCGGTCATTTTTAAGTGGAATGCTGATACATAATCATTTTCTGANTTAACACTCAGGTGATATTGATACATACCATCGTCAACAGCCGCCAAATATTCTGCAAATGAAAAGGGATATACACTCAGNAAATTGACTTTTCCGACAGGGTATGATACAGGNTTTGCAAGATAAGTTCCGAGTAAGCTGCCTGCCGTNATAACATGGTATTCGTTTGCATCTTCATTAAAATATTTCAAGCTACCTAATGCGTTAGGACATTCCTGAATTTCATCTAAGATAATGAGAGTCTTTCCCGGCAGTATTTTTTTGTTATGTATGAGTGAAAGGCGTTCCAAAATTATCTGAGGATTTTTTGTTTCATCAAAGATTTTCAATGCATCGCTGTCCTTATCAAAGCTGACGTAGACAAAATCTTCATATGCNTCACTCCCNAGTTCTTTCATAAGCCATGTTTTTCCTACTTGCCGTGCNCCCTTTAATACAAGAGGTTTTCGGCGAGAGCTATTTTTCCACTCCAAAAGCTTTTTATAGGTTTTCCTGTACATGCGCAATACCTCCGAACGCAAAATTTCTTCTCCCAACGCAGTATACCACGTTTTTAAGAAAAAATCGAGCCATAAATCTGCGTTTTTAAGAAAAATTGCGGAAGAATAACTGCACTTTTGTAGCAGTTGTCCGTGAAACTAATACTTGATGTTGGTATGCTCCGTTGATATAATGGAGTTTGAGTTGTAATTTTGGAGGTGGGTTTTATTTTTGATGCGGTTTTCGTAAAAAGTCAAATTATTAAGTGGATTAGCGAGTATTTTAAGGATAACGCTACTTCTGATACCAAGGCTGTCATAGGCATCAGCGGTGGCAAGGATAGTGCTGCTGTTGCTGCTTTGTGCGTTTCTGCTCTCGGCGTAAACAGGGTTATCGGTGTGCTCATGCCCAATGGTGAGCAGCCGGATATTGATGTTTCGTACGACCTCTGCAAAACGCTGGGTATCGAGTATGTGGAGGTAAATATCAGCGAGGCTGTTAAGGGGCTGTATGCGAGTTTGGCAAAAACAGGCATGGTGCTAAACGATGTTGCGACGTTTAACACTCCTGCAAGAATCCGCATGACTACCCTCTACGCCATTTCGGGCATAGTCGGGGGCAGAGTGGCAAACACCAGCAACCTCAGCGAAGATTATGTAGGTTACGCTACCAAGTTCGGCGACAGCGCAGGCGACTTCGCTCCACTCATGGACTTGACAGTCTCCGAGGTAAAAGCCATCGGGCGGGAACTGGGGCTTGCTTCCCGCTTTGTCGATAAGGTTCCACTGGACGGTCTGAGCGGAAAAACAGATGAGGATAATCTTGGGTTTACTTATGATGTTTTAGATAGATATATCCGCGAAGGAGTATGCGACGACAGTGCTGTGCGCGAGAAAATCGACAGGCTTCATGTTATGAACTTACACAAAGTCAAGCTTATCCCAGTATTTCGGTTGTAATTTTAATTTTCGTTTCGAGCATATGCGAGCATTCGGGAGCATTTCGGCGTATTTAAGAGCATGAGGTGTGCAGCAACATGATTTTAAAAAATTACTGTTGACACTTTGGCGTACCTATGTTATCTTACTATAGCACGTTTTTATTTATGAGAAGGAGTTTTGAAATGTCAACTACACTTGCTAAGAAGGAGACCGTCAAGCGCAACTGGTACATCATAGATGCAGCAGGTACGCCGCTTGGCCGCACCGCTACCGAGGCTGCCAATATTTTGCGCGGTAAGCATAAGGTCGATTATACCCCCAACGTTGATTGCGGTGACTTTGTTATCGTTATCAACTGTGCCGATGCTGTGCTCACAGGCAATAAACTGGAGCAGAAGTATTATCGCCGTCACAGCGGCTGGGTCGGCGGACTCAAAGAGACTAAATATAAGAAACTCATGGAAGTTCGTCCGGAGTTTGCCATGATTCAGGCTGTCAAAGGCATGATGTCGAAGAACACCCGTGACCGCGGCGCTATGAGGCGGCTGCGTGTTTTCAGAGGTTCCGAGCACATCCACGATGCGCAAAAGCCTACTGTATGGCAAGGAAAACTTGATGGAGGTACTAAATAATGTATACAAGTAAGAAACCGTATCTCTACGGTACAGGCAGAAGAAAGTCCTCCGTCGCCAGAGTTCACCTTTTCCCCGGCGGCACAGGCGCAGTCACCATCAATGGGCGTGACATTGACGAATATTTTGGTCTTGAAACTCTAAAATACATCGTCCGTCAGCCGCTTGCCAAGACTGACACTGCAAGCAAGGTCGATATCGTTGCCACTGTCAAGGGCGGCGGTGTCACAGGTCAAGCAGGTGCAATCCGCCACGGCATAGCCCGTGCGCTGTTGCTGGTTGATGAAAACTTCCGCCCCGCGCTCAAGGAAGCAGGTTTCCTGACCCGCGACTCACGCATGAAAGAGCGCAAAAAGTACGGCCTAAAAGCAGCCCGCCGCGCTCCGCAATTCTCGAAGAGATAATCACAACTATAATAGTAAGGGTCTGTTGCAAAATAAGCGGGCGGTCAATGACCGCCCCTACATATGCCTAATATTTGCATTTTTGATACGATATGTAGGGGTGCGCATTGCGTGTACGCATGATTTGCAACAGCCTCGCTTTTTTGTATTCACATAGGTGGGACGGGGGACACCGTCCTGTTTTAGCGCATCAATTCTTCTACACCTTTTACAAGATTTTCTATACAGCCGCTTTCAAAGGGTGATTTTAAGCCTGCTTCGGCTACCAAGTCGCTGAAACGTCTTGTTCCTGCTTTTTTCATCAGGTCAATGTAGCTCTTCCATGCTGCATCTTTGTTTTCCTCCATCCAAATCTTGTATTGGATGGCGCATGTCTGTGCGAGGCAGTAGTCTATGTAATAGAACGGTCTTTCATAGATGTGTGATTGGCGTTGCCAGTGACCGCCTTTGCCGAAGAATGGGTCACCGTCGTAATCCAGATGCGGCTTGTATTCCTTTTCCAGTTTTTGCCATGCAGCTTTGCGCTCTGTGGGGGACAGGTCCGGGTTTTCGTAGATTATGTGCTGGAATTCATCTACCATGCAACCGTAGGGTATGAACGCAAGCGATGCGGTTAATTGCATTTTTAGGAATTTATCGGTATCTTCCTTGAAGAACATCTCCATCCAGTCATCGGTGAAAAATTCCATTGACATTGAGTGAATCTCGGCTATGTCCATGGTATAGTTCATATTCTCTACGATTTCCATGTTTCTGGAGAGGTATGCCGACAGAGCGTGACCACACTCGTGGGTTAATACGTCTACGTCCTCGCTCGTGCCGTTAAAGTTTGCAAATACAAATGGTGAGCCGTAGTTGGGCAGGAAGTGACAGTAGCCGCCACCTGATTTACCCTCTCTTGCAAGCACGTCAAACAGCTCGTTTTTCTGCATATACTCAAAGAATTCTTTCGTTTCGGCAGATAGCTCGTCATACATCTTCTGCCCTGCCTTAAACATTTCCTCGGGAGTTCCCTTTGGCGTGGGATTTCCGCTCTGATAGTAGATGTCCTCATCAAAGAACTTTAATTTGTCAACATTTAAATCCTTGCCTCTTTGCTCATGAACCTTTGCCAAAAACGGCACGAGTGTTTTCTTCACTTGGTCACGGAAACGCTTGACAGTTGCGGCATCGTAGCTGTTGCGCTTCATCCACACATATCCGAGTTCTACAAAGTCTTTATATCCCAGCTTTTTAGCCATTGAGTCTCGGAGCTTCACCATCTCGTCAAAAATATCATCGAGTTCTTTTTCGTTTTCCACAAAAAACTCTGTACGCTTAGAGTATGCGGCTTTGCGTGTGTCTCTGTTTGCAGAGAGCATGTATGCGCGAAGCTGTGAGAGATTGTTCTTTTTGCCGTCAAAATCAAGACTCGCCGATGCTATGAGTTTGTCATACTTGCTTGAAAGTGCATTTTCTTTTTGCATCTCTTCAATTATCTTCTCATCAAAGCCTTTAAGAGCGAGTTCTGCGTTTACAAACCAGAGCTCGCCGAGTTCTTCTGTGAGTTCTTTTCTGTGCGGCGAAGCCACCATCTCCTTATAGAACTCTAGGCTATATTTTTGCATGATTGGTCCTGTTTGGTCAAAAAAATCGTTTTCTTTGTCGTAAAACTCATCTTTTATGTCCAGCGAGTGTCTAATATATGCCAAAGCGTTTAAGGTGTAGACATTCTTATACAGCACGGTAAACTCTTTGTGAAGTTCCCGCACTTCCTTTGCCGTTTTAGCATTTTTGACCGCCTCTGCAAGTTTTGCGAGACTTCCTCCAAGTTCCTCAATGTTTGGTCTTTCGTATGGTATTTTTGAAAATATCATATGCCCTCCTACTCCTAACCCATACCGGAAATTCTGACCCAGCTTTCGGTTTCCTGATCACCAATCGTAACTACCACTCTGGCTGAGCCGTTAGTTCTTGGAGTTACCGTGGCACCTAAACCATCTTCGCGTTGGGTAACTGTAAATATGTTTTCATTTGTGGACGTCCACTCAATTTCGACATCATCATAGAAGTCGTCGAGATTTACCCTGAGCCCAAGCGGCAAGTCGCTGTCGTACGGCCATGTCATGTCCGCATTCGGCACTCCGGCATACGTGATTGCCAAAGCTCCGACTTGATTGCCAGCAGTTGCCTGTTCTTCTGCTTGTGCTTGTTCTTGTTCCTGCGCTTCAAGCATTGCCAGTATTGCATTTAGTTCTCTTTGTGCGTTTGTCTGAAGGGTTTGTATTCTCTCATTTTCGGTGCGCAGATCCGAAATAGTTTCCACCAACGCGGCGTTCTCAGCTTCAAGTGTGTAGATACGTTCTTGTAAGGGTACTGTTTCGTCGGCACACGCCGTCAATGTGATTATCATAAACAACATCACAGCACACACCAATACAACATAAATTCGTTTTTTCATATCACTCATAATTCTCCATAATTAAATAAAATTATGTCTCGCCACACTTATTATATCACAAGTTCGGCAATAATTACAACAGTAAATTATTTTCGCTGCGCTTACAGCATATTTCCTACAAAAACACTCACACAGACAAAATAAATTACGAGTGCTACTATATCCTTCAGCGATGTTATAATCGGAGCACTTCCCGCAGCTTGATCTACGTTACATTTAATGAGAACAAACGGCACAAGAAACCCCAGCAGGGATGCTACAGTCATGGTAATAACCATCGCCAAAGCAACAGCCAAACCAAGCATCGGTATACCCAAAAACACTGAAGCTACGACACCCGAGATTGTGCCAATCAGCGCACCGATGCTAAAGCCTATGCCAATTTCTTTAATGAAATGCTTAACAAAATTCTTTAGCTGAATATGCCCTAATACGACTCCACGTGTAAAAACCGTTGAAGATTGTGTGCCGACATTTCCACCCATGCCCATGATGAGTGGTATGAAAATTGCCACTGCCGCTATTGACTCCAATGTATTTTCAAATCCGTCTATAATAAGCCCGGACAACATACCGAGTACCATAGTTGCAAGCAAAAACGGCAGGCGAACTTTCCAAATTTTCCAGAGCCCTCCATTAATCAAAACATCGCTTCTGTCCGATTCGTTACCCGTGACATCTGCAAGACCCGCCTGGTCAAAGATGTCCTCCGTTGTCTCATCTTCCAAGATATCAACAGCATCGTCGATTGTCACGATACCCACCAGACGACCTTCTTTGTCTACAACGGGAATTGCGAGCAAGTCGAGTTCTTGCAATGTGCGGGCTACTTCCTCCTGGTCGGTATCGGTGCTTACGCTTATTGCATTTTTTGACATTATCTCGCCTATGGGTGTATTGCCGTCGGTTTTTCCGATGGTATCTCCCGATACTCCTCTCGCTATGAGCAGCCCTTTGAGGGTCAACACGCCTTCGAGTTTCTTTTTATCGTCCGTAACAAACAGGGTGTATACTGTTTCCTTATCCTCTGCCTGTGCACTTACCCGTTCTAAGGCTTGCTCAACTGTCATGTTGCGCCGCAGCGAGATATACTCCGTGGTCATTATGCGCCCGGCTGTCTCGGGCTCATATCCCATGATAATACTGGTCGATGCACGTTCTTCGGGTGATAGTGACACGAGTAGTCTTTTTGCTACACTTGCCGGCAGTTCGTCAAGCAGCCTGACCCTGTCGTCCGGCGACATCTCGTTGATCATTTCTATTGTATGTTCTTTTGAAAATGAACTCAGCAGGTTACGCTGAACGTCGGTGTCAAGTTCTTCAAAGATAGATAGTGCTTCATCTTTTTTAAGCATTCTGAACACTATAACCTGGTCGTCATCCGACAGGTCATAAAACACTTGCAATATCTCCATTTCCTCGGCTTCTGAGAGTAATTTTTTCAAAGCCGTCATGTTTTTTTCTTCAATCAGGCTGAGTATTTTTTCCATTAATTCACTGATTATTTCTGCCATTTTATTCCCCCCTTTTTTGTTTCCTGATATATTTTAGCATATAGTAGGCGGTTTACGGATTGCGCAGGGCAACGAAAAACCATCGCTTGATGATTTCTCAAACGATGGCTTATATATCAACGAGCATACCCGTTCTATCACGGGCAATCTAACACAGCGAGCGCATGGACACAGCTCCGCCATAGTCTTGTGCTTTGATTATATACAAGCCATCATTACTACTTCGACTTCCGCCGGCGTCCATGTTCTCACCCCCTTGAGCTTTCAATTTTTATGTCCTTATAGACTATAGCACAGATATGTGGACAAATCAACCCCTTGCAACCGATTGTTAGCACTTCATTCAAATGCTGTACTTACACTTTTCTATGCCTGAACCATTTTACCACTTCCATTATTATTATCGTGCCGACTGCGAGAGCTGCTGCCAGTGCCCATTCGTATGTGCCGAATTGCTCTGCGATGGAAAATACTTCTCTGGCACCCGGCAGGATAGTGATTACGTACAAACCCAGACATACGCCGACAGCGAGCAGTACGTAGCGATTGCTCATCAGCCCGAGCTGCGGCAATGTTTGGGTATTGGAGCGTGATGAGAATGTTTGCAGAGTTCTTGCGAGTATAAGTGTTGTGAAAGCCATTGCGCCGCCCACTGCGGGGTCGCCCATAGAGATGCCGATAAACTGAGCAATGATAGCTGCTATGCCTATGAGGGTTCCGCGAATCATTACACTGACAAACAGTCCGCCGCCAAATATTCCTTCATTCATATCTCTGGGCGGGCGTTCCATAACTGACGGCTCACTTTTTTCAAGTCCGAGAGCAATAGCGGGAATCGAGTCGTTTACTAAGTTGATAAAAAGGATTTGAAGTGCTGTCAGCGGAGAATCCCAGCCTACTGCAAATGCGAAAAGGATTGCCAAAATGGCGGCAAGGTTACCTGAGAACAAATAACCTACAACCTTTTTGATATTGTCGAAAATCGTGCGCCCTACGGCTACCGCGCTGACAATGGTTACAAAGTTGTCGTCTGTCAAAATCATTGCCGATGCATCTTTGGAGACTTCTGTGCCGCTACCCATTGCAACGCCAATATCGGCTTGTTTCAAAGAGGGAGCATCGTTAACACCGTCACCTGTCATTGCTGTAATCTGACCTCTCTTTTGCCACGCCTTTACTATGGTTATTTTGTTTTCGGGCGAAACTCTGGCATATACTGATATATGCGGCAGTTTCTCGTCTAACTCTGCCTCTGACATATCATCGAGTTCCATGCCCGTCACCGCAATGTCGCCCTCTCGCAGAATTCCTATGTCCTTGGCAATCGCTGTTGCGGTGTTTTTGTGGTCGCCGGTTATCATTACGGTTCTGATGTGTGCACTTTTTGCTTGTGCTATTGATGCATAGACCTCCTCCCTAGGCGGATCTATCATTGCCGAAAGACCTATGAGTGTCAGCTCGTTTTCATCTTCAAGCGATATTGTATCACCGCTCACTTTTTTTGCCCCATAGGCTAAAACCCTGAGTGCTTTGCTGCCGAAAGTGTCGTTTGCATCTTCAAATTGCCTCAGCAGTTCGGGAGTCAGCGAAACCGTCTTACCGCCCACCATTACGGAGTTGCAACGCGAAAACATTACATCGGGTGCACCCTTTGTAAACATATACCTCTTGTCTGCCTCACCCTCTGCCGACATATCATTCAGCGTGCTCATCAGTTTTCGCTCCGAGTCAAACGGAAGCTCTGCTATTCTGGTGTATTCACTGCGCAGTTTTTCGTGTGAGTGCCCGTTTTTGTTGCAATAGACGAGCAGCGCAGTTTCAGTCGGGTCGCCGATTTGGCTGCCGTCTTCTTTGACCTTCGCATCGTTACACAGTGCCATGGACTTGAGGAGCAAGGAGTCTTCGAGCTTGCCGTCACCAGGCAGGAAGTGCTCCATGACTGTCATTTTGTTTTGTGTGAGTGTGCCTGTTTTATCTGTACAGATAACGCTTGTGCTCCCAAGTGCTTCTACAGCAGGCAGTTTGCGGACAATGGCGTTTTTCGCCGCCATTGTTTTAGTACCTACAGCGAGAACGATTGTCACAACGGAAGCGAGTGCTTCGGGGATTGCCGCCACGGCTACTGCGATTGCGAACATAAATGCACTCAGTATGACCTGATACATTTCTGCATCTCCGCCGTCGGCGAATGCCCTTGCTATCTGCGTAGCAAATATCACCGCACAGATTACCATGATAACAAGTCCCAGCTTTTTGCTGAACTGTTCAAGTTTTCTCTGGAGCGGAGTCTGCCTGTCGTCGGCTGTTTCAATCAGCGTTGCTATTTTTCCGATTTCCGCCTGTTTAGCTGTGCCGGTTACGATATATGTTCCCCTGCCGTGAACCGCAATTGAGCCGCTGTAAACCATGTTTTTTCTGTCGCCCAGTGCGAGATTACCGTCGAGGGTTCTATCAGTTTTTTCTACGGGTACCGACTCTCCCGTGAGAAGCCCTTCGTCTATCCTTAGGGTTTTGCATTCAAATAATCTGCCATCCGCGGGGACAAAGTCGCCCGCTTCGAGTGTCACTATGTCGCCGGGAACAAGTTCTCTTGCAGGGACATGAGTGATCTCCCCATTTCGCTTGACCTTAGCTACCGGTGCACTTATCTGCCTGAGAGCTTCAAGTGAGCCCTCCGCTTTTCTCGTTTGAATAACTGAAATAAGGGAATTTACAACCAAGACTGCAATGATAACAAGTGATTCAAGAAACTCCCCTATGAAAAGTTTGATGATCACAACAATAGCAAGTATAATCATCATCGGGTCTTTCCATGCTTCAGCAAAGAGCTTCCACAGCGGAGTCCTCTCCGCTTGGCGAAGTTCGTTGTAGCCGTGTTCCTCTGTACGCTTTGCCACTTCCTTGTCGGCTAATCCGTCCTGCGATGTGCTAAACTCGGTAAAGATAGTTTCCGGGGGTTTTTGATAAATTTCCATGTCGCACTCCTTTTTAGTCTCGGCGAGGTCAAATAGTAAAAAACCTCTGCCTAAATCTGGCAAAGGTCTTGTTAAACACCGGGTGGTGTCAAAAAAGCCGGCGGAAGATTCCGCGTGATGACGACTTTTCTATCGGATGTAACCATCCGCAAACTACTCCCCTTTGGGTGGAACTATTTTATACGGTGCTAGCATAGTTTGTCAAGTAAAAGTTTGAACCTTCTTTCACTTCGGGCGACTTTAATATGCCTGTTGGTTTGAGCCTGTACTCATATGACCACTCTGCATCTTTGGTGCGCCATGAATCAGGACCGTGCCAAAAAACCGTCTCGTTAGAATTATGTATTGCACCGAAGGTGTTGAAGCGATTGCCGTATGCAGTTATTTTTACTTCATGCTGACCTTTGGGGAGTTCACCCAAATCCAGAGAGTACGGGGCATAAGCTACGCGCCCTATGGGTTTACCGTTTAGATTTACTTTCAAGAGCGGAGCGCGAAAATACGTTGCCTCAAGCCTGAGTGGTTTGCCTGTAGATGTGATATGACAATTATACGTTACGTTTCCTCCGTAAAACGGCAAGCCCATCTGCCTTAAATCCCCAAACGGAAGCTTCTCCGGATACTCAATTATTTCCGCTTTTTTACCTTTGACTTCCACGCCAAAGCGACCTAAAAGAAAACAATTTTCCACGTTTGCCGCCTTTTTAAAATCAATCTCAAGCAACAACTCATTATCCCCTTTTGCCAGCTCCGGAAATTTGACTTTCTGTATTGCGCGATCGACATACCAGCCATCCGCTTTGGACTCTACACACTGACCGTTAAAAGTGATTTTAGTGTCACGCAGACCTTCAAGAGCCAAATAAATCTCTCCATCGGCAATATGAACTTGTGATGAGATTGTAAAGCGTAATTTCAAGAGATTTGCCGATTCAACTGCCTCAGAAGAGACCCACGGCTGCGCCCACGCATGGGCACGCATCGGATAACCCAAAATCTCTCTAAAGCGGTTATCAATGCGTAAAAGTTCATCCGCACTCTGCCACGCACCATCATCAAAAGCATATTCTGCAATGTCTAAAACAAGCACATTAGGCTCACTAAGCTCGAAAGAGTGGGGTGTTAGTAACCGGGTCTCCGCCGAGCTCGCTTCTGCTGCTTCGGGAGGTTTGGCTTGTGTCTGTATATCGGGTGCTTTACCGGGAGAAAGTTTTATTAAAAGACTATCTTGCATATCCATGGTGCGCTCTATCACTGATGTATCGCCGCGATATTTAACAGCCATTGGCGAAGTACTTCCGTCCAATGTGTTATACAGGGTCGGCGTGTACAGCCCTTTGACTGAAATTGTTACATCGTCAGGTTTTGGTATATCTTTATTTTTCGGTTTTGTACCATTGCAGACAAATAGCCATCTATCATCCCCATCTTGGCGCATTTGATATATCAAGCGCTTCGCCGCTTTTCCGTCTCCGCTTTGTATCTGAACATCGCGAAAATCCTCCAGTGCTTCCAATACAGCAGTTTTTGAAAAAGGAATGCAAATAAATTCGCTTGACATGTCTATGTCAGCTTTTTCTCCATCGATAATTTCAGCCGGAGTCCCGGCGAAGAAAACCTTTCCGCCCCTTGAGCTAAAGCTTTTAATAGCACTAAGTGTTGAGCTTCGCAGACTTCGGCAATTTGGAACCAGCACTGTATCATATGCCATCTGCCCCACAACGAACTTATCCGAATGCTCCTCAAACAGTTCCGGAAGTAATGATTCGGAAACAAAATCAAAATCAATATGCCCAAAAAGCAACCACTTAATTATGTTCTCGAAATCGGTCTCCATTTCTGCGCGGATACTTGAGGTTTTATCATTCGGGCCGTAGTGCATCCAAAATCCTTCTATCGGGTGTATCACCGCAACGCGAGCTATAGGCTTCCCGCGGACAAGAGCTGTGTTAACACGCGCAAAGTGGTCTTCGACATATGAATACTCTTTATGCCACGGAGACTGATAGCCAATACTTGCGGGGTAGTCCCGCTTTGCTTCTCCTGCCATTGACACCCATGTGAGGTGGTGAACGCGGACTGTCACACCAAGAGCGGCCTGCCAATCGCCCTGTAGCTTATGTCCGCGAAAATCAAAGTCCCAGTTTGTGACTCCATAAAGTTCGCTCAAAACACCTTCTCTGCCGTACTGCCGCGCCGCACTTTGAGCTTGCTTTGCCGTTGTGTATTCGCGATTATCGCACAGCATATCAATGCCCGGCAATCGGAAAGCGCGATATGCACGCATCGTTTCTCCTAACGCCTTAGTTTGAGATGTCAAGCTCTCCTCATGCATCATGTGCCCTGTTAGCATTATGCCTTTGCTGTCACACCAAGCTCCGACATTATCTGCAAAAGCTTCCGTAAAGCGAGTACATACATGGTCATGATAGCGATACCTCGACTTTGATACGTTTTCTGTCTCCCAAATGATTTCCGGAAGTGTGTCAAAAACGCTTGCCCCATAAGCTGCTCTGTACGTCTCGTCAAAGTCGTCCGTAAACGGCAAAGTAACCATCGTTTTTGCCTCGGAGTGAGTGAGCATATCCTTATGGGAAAACTGCGGTTCGTCTGTAAAGATTGAGGGTATGGATTTTCCGAACTCATCACCAAGCCATTTATGGTATTTTTCGTGGGTCACTTCAATAAAACGGTCTATGGCTTTTTTATCCAATGTGTTTACATAAGCTTCATTGTTAAACCACGGGCTGTTTCCCGATATTTCCAAATAAGCATCCCACACATCATCTGTGCAATCCGGTTTTGTATCTATTGGCATTTTCTCGTAATGAGTCAATATTCCGTTTTCAAGTGTAATCTTATACCGCGCAAGATGCTTCCTATTGCCGCTTGAAACATAAGTTGCGGCAGAATCAATCTCATCGTGCTCACTAAAATCGTAGTCATACGGGCAAAAAACAAGAAAGCGCATACGATATGCATCTTCTTTTGTAACAGTACCTCCCGCTGCGCCTGATGGCCAGCGGTCTTCATCATACAGGAAACACAGCATTTCGTTTTGGGTCGCATGATGGTTGCATGCGACTGCGAGTTTCATGAACTCGTCTCCCATATAGGGAGTGGCAAGTCCCGAGCGGCTGTGAATATGAAACCCACCTATCCCCATTTCTTTAAATATATCTATTTGCCGCAGGAGTTCTTCTTCTTCGAGTTTACAGTTCCATGACCAGAATGGCGCACCTCTGTACTCAGATGTCGGATTTCTAAAAAGACTGTCAGTGAGTGCTTTTTCCATGCGTTTTTTGTATAACATTGTAACCTCCTCGTCAATTTCAAGAAATATATTGTACTAACTGAGATACCTGTCAACTACCTGCTGACGGTATTCTTGCGAGAGTGATGCAAAAAATGCGGAGTATCCCGTTACACGTACCACAAGGTCAGGGTGGGATTCGGGGTTTTCATGAGCGGCTTTGATTTGCTCGGGCGTGATACAGTTGAGATTTATAAGCGTTCCGCCCATTTTGTTGTGAGTGTGTATGAGGGCGCACAGTGCATCAATCCCTCCGGCAGTTTTCACCATGTTTGTGTCAATGTCCAAATGTAGCGGCGCAGAGTTTCCATACCCCGGTTGCGCCTCTGCAACCGCAGTTGCCTTGAGCGAAGGAGAAAAGCTCACCACTCCGGAGGCAAATCCCGGGTCAGGCTCGTTTGAGTGGGATATAGGCTCGCCATCAAAACGCCCATTCGGTGTTGCCGGAAGTTTTTCGCCATACATATACACATCCCCATGGGAAAACATACCCGGCACCATCTTGAGGTTATGCTTTTTCGTCGGTTTGTCTGCAACAAGGCGGACATATTCATCCCTTATGCGTAACGCCCACGGTAATGCCAGAGATTCGGGATGTCCGAAACGAGGTATATTTTTAAGCATTAGACGAATATTTTCAGAGTCTTTGTAGTTATTTCTAACAGTGTTGTACATCTCGTCCCAGGTAAGCTTTTTTTCCTTTTCAACCCTTAGCTCAATTGCGGCAAAAGAGTCTGCAACAGTCGCCAGTGCTATTGCGTCTATATTCAAATTGAGAATGTCAACCCCACCAATGGCACTATTTATCCCACGTTCTATAGGTCCGTGGCAGAACAAATTGAGTACCAGTTCAGGCGTATTTCTTGATACGGTTTCATAATGCCAGTCATATCCTTCGGAAATGGTATCGACCATTACTGCAAGATGTGATGCAAAGTGTTCCCACAGCTTCTCCGTACTAGGCTGACCACCTGCTATCACTTCATCAAGAGCATAATGAAATGCCCATGCCATATTAAGTCTGGTAACATCTTGTAACGGGTACTCAATGCCCGGCAACGCTACCCAATTGCAACCTACCTTTGCACGCATCCTTGCAAGTTCTCTTGGGTGACCTTGCTTTACAAAGCCGTCCTCTACGCCTTGCGATAGTGAAAAACAAGGGCCGCTGCCTTTTTCCAGTATGTACATAAGCGCTCTGCGCAAAAGCCTGTCGTCGCTCCCCTCAAACACTCGCACGGCAAGATTGTACGGAATTGCAAGTTCGTATGCCGCTTGCAAAATCAAAAACGATACATCGCTTGTAAGTTCTTTTTCACCATCCGGAGTCTGCCCCCCAATCTGCGAATAGTGGGTGTCATTGTAGAAAAGGCTCGCAACCATCCAAATAGCTTCTTCATCTGTCAAGCTGCCCGCCGCCTTATCTTCCTCATAGAAAGGCCGCAGCAACTCATCTAGCTGCCCGAGAGCCCCACCACCAAAATATGTCCTGTCAACGCTTTGGAATATAGCAAGAAACTGACATGCTTCACGAAACGTTGAGGGCGGTCCTACAAGTAAGTTTTCCAGTGCTTCCGCTATTTGGGTATAGTTTTGCTTTTCCCAATTGTCTGTCACTTCGCTTGCCAATTTGTGCGCATAGTGCATATGATTTTCCGTATAGGCTATGATTCCTTCCATGACAGCCGCCTCACCTGCGTAAAAATCTTCTCCGGCAGGATGGTTTCTCGCTTGATAACGTCTAATTTTTTTCAAAATCCCACGCAAGCCAAGGGAAAAACCAATCTCCATATCAGGGCCCAGATGATTCATACCCCCGATACCATTTTGCAGAAACCCATATTTCTCGTGCAGTGGCTTTAAATGCGCTGCATGATCCTCCGGACGATATCCTATTTTCACAAAGTTTTGGAAAAATCCCGCCCAAGCCCCGGCAAGCGCACTTTTTTGATGTATGTATACGGGAAGCTCCTTAAAAAAGCGACCTAAATTCTCTCCGATACATTTTGCGCCAAACAACAAATCGTAACCGTCCGGATAATCCGCCTCAAATGTAAAACCGTCAAAACAGATGAAACCATGGTCGTCTATGTTATAAAAACCACCGAAGTTGTCGAGTTTCTTCTTGTTTTCCGCAATCTTCGTTTCGTGCATAGCTGTGATGCGCGAGAGTATTTCATTTGATAATTTAACCTGTTTCATATGTTTGATAATTCCTTTCAGTGATAAAAAGTGCCTTTCGTGCTTGCTGCATTTCTTCTTCGCTTGGGACGGTATATATAAGAGTTCCAACCCCATAAGCCTTTGATTTCCCCGCTCCGAGACTGTGGTATGGCAGAAGTTCTATCTTTTCTATTCCGAGTTCTCTGAGCCGCGCACCAATCTCGGGCAGTTCGTCCAGATTTGCACCCGGCACACAGGGAACGCGAACAATAAGCTCAAATCCATCTTCTGTCAGGCGGCGCAAATTCTCCCAAACCAGTATGCCGTCAACACCAGTTAACTCCTTATGTCGCAGGGGAGAAGAAGCTTTTATATCATACAAAAACAAATCGGGACTAACCATTTTCAGCCACTCATATGGCACATGCCCGGCGGTATCAATAGCGGTGTGAACCTTATTTTCAAGGCAGATGTTTACTATTTCTGCTAAAAAGTCCGCCTGTAGCATACACTCACCGCCTGAAAATGTGATGCCACCGCCGCTGCTGTCAAAATATGGCTTATCTACTGACAACAGCTTCCACAGCTCCGATGCTGTCATCTTACGAAGCGGGCGTATCAAAGCACCCGCATAACATACGTCACAGCAACGCATACAGCGTTTGCATATGCTCGCATCGGGAACACCGTCTATCTCACGCGCACGGCAAAGCCCTGCACAGGCACTGCAAGAGATGCATTTTTCCGATAAAAAGACGGGGGGAGGGTCACTTGCCCAAGATTCGGGATTGTGACACCATGCACACTTCATATTACAACCCTGAAAGAACACAACGGTTCTAACGCCCGGTCCGTCATACGCAGAAAAAGTTTGAATATCAAATATAGAGCCTTTTAGTCCTTTACTCACTCTTTAATCACCCTTTGATGCCAGCCGAAGCGATACCTTGAATGATATACCGCTGCAAGAAGAAGAAAATTATGAATGGCGGGATAATCGCAACCGTTGACAGCGCAAAAATACGAGGATAGTCCCTATCGCCGAAACGTTGAAGTGCTGCAACGAGCTGACCGAGATATGCAGGCAAAGTGGAACGCTGAATATCTGAAATATACATAAAGGGAATAAGCCAGTCATTCCAAACGCCTAATGCTACATTTACGGCTATGACGGCAATTATTGGTAATTGCATAGGTATAATCACTTGAAAAATTGTACGCCAAAACCCACAACCATCAATTTCCGCCGCCTCCTCAAAGCCACGTGGGAGCCCTTTCATTGCTTGCATAAACAAAAAGACCCAAATCAAAAATGTCCAACCCAAGGGCAGATAAATAGCAAGTGAGTTATTAATAAGGCCTCTGCCACCCATGCCCATCCAGTTGTTCCCGCCAACGAAGGGTATATGCGCCATCATTACAAATGCGGGGATTAACGTCAGAACTCCCGGGATTACCTGTGTAGTTAAAATTGCGGTAATAAAAAATTTTTTCCCTTTGAAATTGTACCGTGATAAGACATATCCCATTAAAACCGACATTATACAGACTATAATCGTGTACCATGCTGTACGCATGAAAGTGTTTAATACGGGTCGAATCCCGCGCGGTGTAAAGATTATGAGCAGGTTGCTCCAAACAGGTTCCGATGGTACGGGGAACAGTGCCCCAAGATGACCAAACTCTGTGCGGGTATTAAGTCCCGCAAGCAGTGAGAAGATAAAAGGGTATAGCATAATAAAGGCAATTGCGAGCATGACAATATACCATAGTGAACGTAATCCGACAGCAGTTACTTTATGCATCCTCTCTCGCCTCCCTGTGCAATACTATTTTAAAATAAACCACGGCAAACAATAAGGTTACAATTCCCAGTATAGTGCCTGCCGCACCCGCCATTCCAAGGTTAAATGTTACAGCGCCATACCTGTATATCCTGAACATAAGCGTGTCTGTCTGCCCAAATGGATTTCCTGCGGTAAGAAACATTATTATATCGAACATCTGCATAACGGCAATAATACCTGTCAGAATAATGTAGGATGCCACAAAACGAAGCCCCGGCAAGGTTATATAGCGCACCTTTTTTATCGCTGAAGCGCCATCTACTTCCGCTGCTTCATATAAAGATGGGTCGATGCCTTGAAGACCTCCAAGCCAAATGATAGTAGCAGGTCCTATGGCTCGCCAAATAAAGTAAACGACAACCCAAAAAACCATCCAAAATTGAGAGTGATTCCACGTGATCGGGTCAATACCCATACCTGCCAGAAAACGATTGGCTCCGCCTGTAAGCGGGTCAAGAAGTGACACAAAAACCGCTGATGTCACTGATACCGCAGCAATCGCAGGTATGTACATACTGGTGCGAAAAAAACCTTTCGCTCTGCTTTTTATGTTCAAAGCTAAAGCTATAAGAAATGATAAAACAGTGTTCAAAGATAAACAAATCAAACCTATCCACACTTGCCGCCACAAAAGAGTTAAGTAATCGCCTTGTGTGAAAAATCTTATGTAGTTGCGCAAACCTACCCAAGTTGGCATAGTTAAAGCATTGTATTCGGTAAATCCCATCAACACGCCGAGAAGCAAAGGAAGCAGATTCCAAATTGCTATATACACAAAAAATGGAATTATAACCCAATACGCAATCCTTGCTTCTCTCATAGCACGGGTTATTGTTTTTTCAGGACCTCTTAACTTGACTGCACTCATACCACTCATCTATGTGACCAACTCCTTATCTGCAACATAGCGTGGCGGCTTCACCATAACGGCGAAGCCGCCGGCCATGAACATGCTAATGCTTAATAATACATACTACGCAATTAGTAGTATTACGAAAGCAAATTGTTTATATCTGCGAGAGCTTCTGCCGTGATGTTCTCAATCGGGTCATTTGTTATTGTTGTGCGTGCTAGGACTCTGGTGTTGATTATTTCCCAAATCTGAGCATCGTTTTGCGGGAATGAGGCCAGTCCTGTTACCTGTCCGCCGGCGACAGCCTCCATAGCTTGTGCCAGAGGAGGATTGTGACTCCAACGGGCAGGATTGGAAACGATGTCTTGACGCGGTGATGGTACTGTATCATCCAACCATATGCTGGATAATTCATCGCGCAGCGCTATGCGAATAATATCAAAGCTGGCTTCAGGGTTTGCCGCCGCTTCCGGTACTGCGACGTACATCGCTGCAACCAAGCAGTTACCCTCTTGTCCGCCACGTGGAATCGGCAGTGGTGCAACGCCCCAGTTCATGTTGTTACGTTCAGCACCGGTAGCTTGCCAAGTGCCGTTTACGACAAAGGCTATAACCTGTTGCTCTTCAAACGCGTTCCACATGGGTCCTTCATCGGCAGCATTACCCATACCCGGAGGCAGGTTTCTGTCCATCGAGCGTATAAACTCAAGAGCTTCTTGCAATCTCGGGTCATCAAGCATGACTTGCCCGTTCATGAAGAAATCCGTACCATTCTGGCGGAAGAAAGGTGTCGCACGAAGCGCTCCGCCTGCATGGGGGAAAGATGGTACGCCGCCGCCCCAGAACTCGCCGTTGCCCAGTTCTGTTATAGCATCTGACATTGTTTGCCACTCATCCCAGTATCTTGGTGCAGAGTCAAAGCCGGCCGCTTCCAGAAGGTCCCTGTTGTAGAACAGCATGAAGACAGATGCCCTGAGTGCAACTGCAACAGGTACACCATTCGGGTCGCGAATCAGAAACGATGGATTTACCGTGTCAACAATATCCTGTGGCAGCGGGCGCAATATACCTTCGTTTGCATATGTTGGCATGAAAATTTCGCCCACAACTATGTCGGGCGCCGTGCCTGCGGCTATGCCGGCACGTTGCTGTGCATCGAGAGTTTCAGCCCAACCCCAATCTACGAACTCTATGTTGAAGTCATCGAGTTCAGCTTCAATTGCTCGGCGAAGTCCGTACATATACCGATTGTACGGCATATCCATTTCGCCAAGATCAGTCGCTACTTCGATTTGTCCATCTGTGAGTCCGATGTAGGGAATTGTCAGCGTGGCTCCGTTGCCGTTGCCGCAGCCAATCAGTACAAACATCATAACTACCGCGAAAAATGCCACAAAAATTACTTTCTTCATCCTTTTTCCTCCAAAATAGTTTATTTTTTATGATTACTCGGATGTGGGACACCCGAATCATCAACAAAAAAGAACATAAGCTACAGTAGCTACAGTGTTTCACGCGAAAGCAATCTTAGGAGTGGCATATCATAATATATTTGGAAAATATTTATTATCGCTTGCCATCTTATATCATGTTCATAATAGTGTCAAGAATATTTAACTAAAAATTGGTAAAATTCAACAAATATCACTAAATCCCTAACAATCAGATGTATTCCATACCTCCTTGCAACACAAACTTGCCGTCTGTCTCCAGATAAACGGCTTCTATCTCTGAATCCGGCACATCGGGAACTCCGTCAGCCTCAAAAGCTACGCAAGTTCCGCAAGACGAACTGACTTTTCTTGGAACAGGTGCGAGACTTGCTGACACGCCTGTTTCCTTTAAATAGTTATAAAATGTAAGTGCATCGTAGTGACTGAAAAATGTGGCGACATATTTACTCATTTTTTCCCTTTATCTGCATTTTGTAAGTATCATCGTTTTTCTCAAATTCAACGGTAAATCCCAGCTTTTTTGCATAGCTTTCGCAGTTTTCAAAGGCATTTTTGCTATCCACAAGCAATTCAATTGAGCTTTCATTTTTCAGTGCCGATTTGAGCATCAATAACGGCTCAGGGCAAGATACCCCGCGAGCATCTAATGTTGTCATGCGTTTGCCCTCGCTTTCTTTTTGTAAAATGTGTTAAACACGGCTATTACTGCGACTATGACAAAGGCTACTACGAACGCAACTCTGCCGTTTGCAGTTGTTCCCGCAGGAGATGATGCAAGACTGAAATTATGCGCAATTGCCGCCCCGAATATCATACCGAACACTGCAATGGTCGAATCAGAGTTCCCGCTGCCAGCCATAACCATTTGCCTAAACGGACACCCTCCTAAAAGCACCGAACCAAACCCGACAAGACCTAAGCCCAAGATGTTCCAGACCCATTCGGTGTGAGCAACGGGCTGGTTTTCAAACCCCAAATTAAATTGCCCGAAGATGATATTGCCTATAATTCCTACAACAAGCAGCGCGATAAATCCTGACAGCATGGAAAAGCTTTTGAACATAAAACTGTCTCTTATCCCTCCCACGAAGCAGAGCCGTGAAACAAACCCAACGGCACCCATAATCAGTCCTGCAACAAGCGCAATAATCATCGGCGCGTGGGCTGCACCCGGTCCGCTTTCGGAAAACAGTAATATCGACGGCACGAATATTAGTGCAGCCAGAAGCAGCAGACTCATCACAGGCAGAGCAAGCCCGTCTGTTTTTGCTACGTCATATGTGCGCTTCAAGGTGTAACCTTTTTGCAAAAAGAACATACCGAGCAATATGCCGCCGACAAATCCAAACAAGCCGACCAAGGCGTTTAAGTCGCCGCCTGCCATTCTGAGAACCATTCTGAGCGGGCAGCCAAGAAATACAAGTGCCCCAATCATAACGCAAGCTCCGAGTACAAATCTTGTCGCAGGTGCAGAGCCGCCCTTTGCGGAAAACTCTTTCCTTATAAGGGACATGACTAATGCGCCAATAACTATCCCTATAGCCTCAGGCCTTGCATACTGCACCGCCGCCGCTCCATGCAGCCCAAGTGCCCCCGCGGTATCACGCAAGAAGCAGGCAATGCAAAATCCCATATTGCCGGGATTACCAAGCAACACCAGCGCAATAGATATAACCGCAGTAAGCGCACCAACAAGCGGCAATTTCAATTTTTCTGCCATATTTTACATCCCCCTTACCTCACATGCACCAACTCATTATAAACAAAAAAAGAATCACTTGCAATATTACTTATCAATATATAAAATGATATTGATTAAAATCTTCAATAACGCAGAGGTATCATGAAAAAAGTATATGCAGATAACAGCGCAACGTCATTTCCAAAAGCCCCGGGCGTTTCCGATGCCATAAAGGATTTTTTGGATAATGTAGGCTGCAATGTAAACAGAGGCGGCTATGAGTCGTCTTATAATGCAGCACTTGAAATCCTCGCAACCAGAAAACAGCTCTGTAAACTGTTTAATTTCGACGAGCCAAGAAATGTGATTTTCACGCCGGGCATAACCCATTCGCTCAACATGATTTTAAAAGGCTTTTTGAAAGTAGGCGACCATGTTATTACAACTTCGATGGAGCATAACTCCGTAATGCGACCGCTTCATGAGCTTTCAAAAACAGGTGTTTCATATGACATAGCCGAGTGTCGCAGTGACGGAAGCCTGAGTGTAGAGAAAGTAACAAAACTGATAAACAAAAACACAAAAGCAGTGGTTATGACCCACGCCTCCAATGTCTGCGGTACTATTCTGCCGATTTACGACATCTCCGAACTCTGCAAAAAACACGAGGTCAAACTCATAGTAGACAGCGCAGGGACAGCAGGGGTTTTGGAGCTCGACATGTCATGCGCCGATGCGCTCGCTTTTACCTGCCACAAGGGACTTCTTGCGATGCAAGGCCTGGGCGGCTTTTTGATCAAAAGTGATTTGGCTGAGAGGACTCTGCCCATTATCACAGGAGGGACGGGCAGCCTGTCGCATGATATAATCCAGCCCGATTTTTTACCTGACAAATTTGAGTCAGGCACGATGAACATCCCCGCTATTATGGGCTTGAAAGTTGCCCTCGAATATATATGCAATGTCGGTGTCAGAGCAATCCATGAAAAGGAAATGAAACACGCAGAGAAGTTTCTTTCCGAAATGAGCAAATTAAGCAGTGATGTGCGCATTGTCGGGCAAAATGGCTTAAGCGGTAGAATCGCTGTAATATCACTTGATTTTAAAAGCATGGATAATGCAGAGGTCGCATCTATACTGGACAGGGATTATGGAATAATGACCAGATGCGGATTGCATTGCGCTCCTATGGCACATAAAACGCTTAAAACGTATCCGCAAGGCACTATCAGGTTCTCCTTCGGGCAGTTTAATACATCTGAGGATGTTGAATATGCAGTAATGGCTGTCAGGGAAATTGTTGAAAGAGAGTGTAACTGATGGAGTTTTTGCAAATAGCTTGACAAACGCTCACACTATATATATGATTCTAAGCATATGGGTACTAGAGACTCTAAAATTTTCTTAACATGGGAAAGGTTGGAATTGGTATGAAAGTTGGTATTCCGAAAGAAATTAAGGCGCAGGAAAATCGCATCGCGGCGACTCCTGCGGGAGTCATGAGTTTTGTTTCGGCAGGTCATACGGTTTTTGTAGAAAAAGATGCAGGGCTTGGGAGCGGATTTTCCGATGACGAATATGTAAAAGCGGGCGCAAAAATTCTAAGCAGCGCAGCAGATGTGTATGCCGAATCCGACATGATCTATAAAGTCAAAGAGCCGCTCGAACCTGAATATAGCCTAATACGTGAAGGGCAAATAATGTTCACGTTTTTGCACCTCGCTCCGGATATACCACAGACCGATGCACTTATAAAATCCAAGTGCATTGGCATAGCATATGAGACAGTAGAGCTTGATGACGGCTCACTCCCACTGCTCACTCCGATGAGCGAAATCGCGGGAAAAGTCGCTGTGCAAGTCGGTGCAAACCTTTTGCACAAGAGCAACGACGGCAGCGGAATATTGCTTGGAGGATTGCCGGGCGTTAAGCCGGGTCATGTAGTTATCATCGGCGGTGGCATATCGGGCGTAGGTGCTGCAAGAATAGCCGTCGGGCTGGGCGCACGTGTTACAATTATTGATTTATCGCTGCCGCGTATGGCATATCTGCAAGACCTGTTTGGCAATAGTGTTGAAACCCTGTTTTCTACAGAGCAAGCAATTGCCAAAGCCGTCAGCGAAGCCGATTTACTCGTAGGCGCCGTGCTTATCACAGGCGAGAAAGCACCAAAACTTGTCACTGAGGAAATGGTTAAAAGTATGCGCCCCGGTTCTGTTATTGTTGATATTTCTATCGACCAGGGTGGTATAGCAGAGACAATCGACCGCACCACAAGCCACAAAGACCCATACTTTATTAAGCATGATGTAGTTCACTACTCTGTGCCGAACATTCCCGGTGCTGTTCCGCGCACTTCTACATTTGCGCTCTCAAATGCAACACTGCCGTATGCTCTGCAAATTGCAAACAAAGGCGCAATCAAAGCAATGCAGGAAAATCCCGCACTGCGCAAAGGACTTTCCGTCTACAAAGGCGACCTTGTATGCAAACCCACAGCAAAAGCGCAAAATCGCACAGCCGTTGATTTTGACGTGTTTTCGGTAAATGCCTGATGATTATCGGCGGCGATAAATCTGATGAAAACAAGCTGACACATGAGCCCCGATTTGAGTCAGGTCCGATTGACGGCGAAATTGTTGTTTTCATTCACGGATATATGGGCA
This sequence comes from Oscillospiraceae bacterium, assembly GCA_009786445.1. Lineage (GTDB taxonomy): Bacteria > Bacillota > Clostridia > Oscillospirales > Oscillospiraceae > WRMH01. Next base: position 25,181 of record WQTE01000014.1, read on the forward strand.
CTCCACGACAATTTGATAACCTTGCAGGTGCAGTGCATCTGCAAGGTTATTCGTATAAAACACTGCTACTCCCCGGACATAGCGTTACTTTAAAAGAGTTTTCGGAGTCAACGCACACCGCATGGCAGGAATATGTTGATTCCGAAATTGCGTGTATTTCCGAGAGATACAGCAAAATATGGCTCGTTGGTCATTCGATGGGTTGTCTGCTATCATTAAATGCGGCAATCAAGTTCCCGGATAAAATATGCGGAATTTTCGCAATCGCATGTCCGCTAAAAATAATCTACTTTTCTCTGCTTGCGTATAAAGTTCAGATAAAAAAAAGGTTTGGCGGCAAAAACAGTATCATCAAATCCGCTTATGTAAAGTTCAGCAGCGTGCCTCAACCCATTAGCCTTATTTGGCGCATTATCAAGCCGAATTTTGAGTTTTTGAAAATTCAGCACAAGACAAAAAAGATACTGGGGCAAGTGAAAACGCCCATAACAGGCATTTTCTCTAAAAAAGACGAAGTTGTTTCGATGAAAAGCCTGAAACTGATGCAATCCGAACTAAGAAATTGCGATTTCAACTCCGTGCTTTTATATGAGTCGCTGCACGCTTACTACCCCAAACACGAGCAAGCAATGATTGAACAGGCGTTGCTAGGGTTTATTCGGTAGCTTTCCCATCAAAAGATGATAAGTCAATTTCAACAACATCACCACTTATTTCATAAGTTTCCCTATATCCGCTAATACGTACAGTTGCTCTCTTTCCAAAAGGTGATGTTGAAACATAAATTTTATTTTTTTCTCTCACCGCTTTAACGGTAAATATTTTTAAGCCAGCACTGTCACACACATCAACGGAGGAAGTTGCTCCGTCTTTCAAGTTATATATGACAAATTCCGTCCCATCTACAAAGTCATAGTCAAAAGTCGTAGTAAACTTACCGTAACCGATTATTGAGTTTTCTCTGGCAAGTATGGGCATCTCGGTGTACGAACGAGTTTGGGTATAATATTGACCACCTTGGTAACTTTCGCCACTTATTATGTCTGTCCAAATGCCTTTCGGCAGATAAAACTCAACAACACCTTGCTCGTTCATAATAGGAGCGACCAGTAAAGAATCACCTAGCATATACTGTGTGTCTAAGTATTTGCATACAGGGTCATCCATAAACTCAATTACCATAGAACGCATCATAGGAATCCCCGTCTTGTGTGTCTTGACGGCTTGTGCGAATAAGTAGGGCATAAGGCGTCCTTTAAGTATTGTATAGAAACGCAAAACATCGCATGATTCTTCATCAAAGAGCCAAGGAACTCTATAAGATTCCGAACCATGTAAACGGCTATGTGTTGATAAAAGACCAAACGCACACCACCTCTTATATAAATCCGGAGTTGCTGTTGCTTCAAAACCACCAATGTCATGACTAAAAAAGCCAAAACCGGAAGAACAAAGGGATAATCCTGCCCGTAATGTCTCCGCCATTGCCGGATACGAGGCGAAGCAGTCTCCTCCCCAGTGAACCGGAAATTTTTGACTGCCAACTGTTGCACTCCGGGCAAATAAGCAACTTTGGTTCTCACCAAAATAATCTCTAAGTGCATTTGCTACTACTTTGTTATATAGGTAAGAATAATAATTGTGCATATGAACAGGGTCTTGTCCACTGTGATAAATAACATTAGTTGGAATTCTTTCACCAAAGTCAGATTTTATATTGCGGATTCCCATATCAAACAATTTTTTCAAAAGATTACTGTACCACTCACATGCCGCGGGATTGGTAAAATCAATTATTGCCATGCCGGGTTGCCACAAATCTGCCTGAAACACACTGCCATCCGGATTTTTGATAAAAAATCCATTTGCTTTACCAATGTCAAATAGCTTTGAGCGCTGACCTATATACGGATTGGTCCATATGCAAAATTCTAAGCCCTTTTCTTTAAGTCTGGCCAACATTCCCTGTGGGTCAGAGAATCGGCTTGTATCCCACTCCATGTTGCACCACTCGTGTTCTTTCATCCAAAGACAGTCAAAATGAAATACCTGTAGTGGGATTTCCCTCTCACTCATGCCATCAATAAACTCGTTGACAGTTTTTTCATCATAGTCAGTTGTGAATGATGTTGAAAGCCATAGTCCAAAGGAATAAGGCGGTGGCAACGAAGGTCTGCCCGATAGTGCAGTATATGTTGACAATACCTCTTTGAGGTCACTGCCACCTATTATAAAATACTCTAGTTCTTCACCCGGTGCCGCTATCGAAACCTTTGATACTACTTCGGATCCTACCTCAAATGAGATTAGGTCGGCAGAATTGACCAAGACACCATAACCTTTAGATGATATATAAAACGGCACTGATTTATAACTCTGCTCAGAACACGTACCGCCATCAGAATTCCAAATATCCACCGCCTGTCCGTTTTTAACAAACGCTGTAAACTTTTCGCCAAAGCCATAGATACATTCGCCAACACCCAAGTCAAGCCGCTCAAAAGTATAAGCCCCATCCTTATTAATCGGTGGTTCAAAGAAATGATTGCCTTCTTTTAACCGACTCTCCGCCCTGAGCCTGTACGGGTCTTGCTTGCTATAGCCGGTAGAGCGCCAATTGGCACCTGTAATCCGCTTATCTCCAAAGTAGAAGTTAACATCCCACTGTTCACCTTTGATGATTTCAACTTTTGTATCACCACTGATCAATTGAACTGCATTCTCTGTATTTGTCACTATAGGCGTATAACCTTGGTCTTCATTCAAATCGAATTTTGGACTTGTATCTACTCCGCCTTTAAAGTGTACAATATGCACCTTTATACAATTTTTTGCAGTGGAGGAAAAAGTAATTTCAAGTGTTGAACTGTTTAGGGTCATGCCCATATTTTTGATAACTGAGGTCGTTGCCAACACGGTAATGGAGTTTAGGGTAGTTGTTACCTCATAAGGTTGGGTAGCATGTATCGTCTTATATCCATTACCGGGCAGCCAAAAGCCATTCATAAATTTCACATTGTCAGCCTCCAAATTTAGTATCCCTCTATTAGTATGAGTATAGCAGTCGCATCAAGTTCTGTAAACTGCCCTCACATAAACATCTGCAAAACAACTAAGAATATGCTTCAACATCCGGGAGGGCATGGGTTTCCACCCAATCCGGACATATGCTCATTAAAAATCTCTATAAATTGCTCAGCTTGCTGCTGCGTAAATGGAATGTCACTATCGTTATGGCCGGGTATGGCTCCTAAATGGGCGCCAATTAACATTCCATTGTTATAAAACAACAGAGTTGAAGACAGTAGTGAAAACCCTCTTTCCTCTATTCGCCCTATGTAAGCTTCAATCCTTGACTCATTACCCGTTACATTGGCGAAGGCAGTTCCGGCACGCAGTATATACTTGCCGATATGTTCGGCAAACTCTCTATATCCTGCTTCCCCTGAGCTTTCATCATTCATCAGTATAGGCACATAATAGACAGTTGAATGTTCTTTGAGTTTTGATATCGCCTCGACAATATACGGAGCAGTCAAGCGACAAAGCCTGCACCATGCACCGCCAATGAAAATCACTCCTGTGCCTGTTTTTGAAAACTCCAAGGCTTCTTCCACAGTTAAATATCGAAAAGGATTATCAGCAGGTATATATACTAACTTCAAGTATGCGCCATCGCCTTCCCGGATTGTGCTGTTGAGTTCCTCGTACTCCCACTTAAATCTGAGCGCATCATCGGAGTTGTCATCAAAATCCTGAAGTATCATTATCACTGAGGCAATTGCCAACACTAGGATAGCAACACCACAAATGAAAATATTCCTTCTCTTCGATATTTTTCTTTCCACTAAAGATTACCTCAAGCACTTACCTTCGTCACTATGAAAGAGTTCAACATTCCGCCGTAGCATAAAATGTGCGCTTTGCCGCATCTACAAACACATCTCCATCAATCTCAAAGCTATCTCTAAGCCGGATATCGACACACGAAGCCCCAACCATTAGCTCTATTGTTCCGCCTTCGACTTTCCAATTCATGTTGTTATCAAGGAATGCCAATTGATCCATCTTTATAGTGAACCTGATTGTTTTAGTTTCGCCTACTTTCAAGGTCAACCGCTTAAAACCTAAAAGCATTTGGTCAGGACGCACCATTGAAGATAGAACATCAGAACCATAAACCTGCACTACTTCATCTCCGTCCATATCGCCTGTATTTTTTATGTCAACGCTGAATTTTAATTCGCCCTCAGCATCTATCACTTTGCTTTGAAGTTTTAAGTTTAGGTATTCAAACGTTGTGTAGGATAGACCGTGCCCGAAGTAGTACAGAGGATGCACAGAGGCATTTACATAACCAAAGTAGTTTGCGACGATACCAAATCTGCCTGCCGAAACATACCCGCTACCGCGTGGCAAACCATAATATGCAGGTAAACGGTCTGCACCTCTCGCCACTGTTAACGGCAATCTTCCTCCGGGATTTGCATCACCAAAAAGAACTCGCACAAGTGATTGAAAACCAAACTCACCAAGCTGCCATGCCTCAATAATCGCATCAAAATGAGTTGCTACATATTCACTGGAAAGCGGCTTTCCGTCAAAATGCACAACAACAGTCTTTTTGCCAAGCTTACGGATGTCTTTGGCAAATTGTTCTTGAAGACCCGGAAGACCAATATTTGAATTGTCAATGCCTTCGCCGTTTGTGGATACGATACTCCAGCCATTTTGGCCACCAAGTGTCAGAATAACAACATCAGCTTCAGCAGCACACGCTATGGCTTCGTCGTACCCGGAAAGATTATTCCCTGTATAGCTGATACCTCGGGCTGTTTTTATAGTTGCTTCAGGCAGATAGTCACATAGTGCCCGGTAAAACGTCTTTGCTTTCGGAAATGCTTTCCGAACCATGTCCTCAACGTAGATTGGTGTTTCGCGGATATCTCCGGCGAATTCTTGATAAAAATTCCCGTCAGCAACCTCAACACCATCCGGCATCAAAGCTTTAGGTAGATTTTTTGCGCGTGCGTTGTTTTTTGCATCCTCACTAATATCAAACAGTGCTCCATAGGTAAAGTGCCCAAACAGTGTCCGTACGCGGTCTGCATGTGGCCCGATTACAGCAACACTTTTCACTTTCTTACAGAGTGGTAATAAATTGCCATTGTTTTTTAGCAATGTAATTGCTTCTGTAGATGTTTGTCTGGCTGTTTTTTCAACGGTTGCATCGCTGTATGCAACTTTCATCAACTTTCGATCCGAATACGGAGAGTCAAACAGACCTAGACGGAATTTGAGTTCAATAACTCTTTTAGCAGAGCGCTCAATCAGAGCTGGGTCAAGGCGACCATCTTTAGTAGCTGCTATCAAGTCATTATTATAGCTGACAGGATCAGGGTACTCAACATCCAACCCGGCTTGCAGAGCTATAATTCCGGCATCCAAGTGGTTATCGGCAACTTGGAATGGGTTAAGAAGGCGATCTATAGACATATAGTCTGATACCAAAATTCCATTAAACTTCATTTCGTCACGTAAAATGTCTGTTAAGATATGTTTGGACCCTATTATTGCTTCTCGGTTTATCGAGCAATATGAATTCATCACGCCCATCAAGTCAGCCTCGGTAATGGCTGATTGGAATGGCTTACAATGTACTTCGCGAAGTTCCCGCTCTGTTATCAGGTTTTGTCCCATGTTAAGACCGCCTTCGGTAATTCCATGTCCAACAAAATGCTTTCCGGTTGCTGCAACCGCTTGTGTATCTATTTTCCCCTGTAATCCTCGCACATATGCGGTAGCAAATGCGGAAGCAAGTGTTTCATCTTCCCCATAAGTTTCGGTAAGGCGTCCCCAGCGAGGGTCACGAGCAATGTCAAACACAGGTGATAAAGCATGGCGGAAACCAACAGCTTTTAACTGAAGGCGGATTATATCTGCCATCTTCTCTACCAGTTCAGGATTCCAAGTCGATGCTTGTGCAATTGACGTCGGAAAGCTTGCTGCACCTCTGTACAGTCCTCCTGCAATAGCTTCAATATGTATCAGCGCAGGTATTTTGAGCCTTGAGTTTTCAATAATACATTTTTGCAACGCATCCAACTCGTCAGCTAATTTTTCAGGGTTTTCACGGCTAACCATCAAACCAATATGGCCGGGTGTGTTCTTCGATATTTTTTCCCAGTCCAACTGCATATCTCCTTGAAAAAAAAGACATCCCAGCTGGGTGATTTTTTCTTCAATGCTCATCCTGCCAAGCAGGTCATCCACGCGTTCTGATATGGGTACGGATGTATCTTGATATTTCATATATAGCTCCTTAATTCAGTTTCACTCGGGCAGAGTGAGACAAACAAGATTGTCCCACTCTGTAGCCCTGCTGTAATGAGAAGTTTACCTATCCTATAAAGTCGCGCACATTATCGTATGTAATGACTCGGAATGGTATCAGTATATCTGCTTCTTGTGTTGGATCTGAACCAGCACGAATCCGAACGAACAAATCAACCAGTGCTCTTGCTTGTGTCTGTGCATCTTGAAAAATTGTCATGCTCATCTCACCTGCAAGAATGGATTCTAATGCCATATCCTGCCCATCAAATCCGACCCATATGATATCATCCATGCGGCCGGCAGCCTTTGCCACTTCTATAGCTCCGATAATTTGAACATCTGCCGAACCTACCACTGCATCTATAGTCGGGAAAGCTTGTAACCATGTTTCCATAACTTCAACACCGCGATCCATCATATTATCTGTGTTTTCTGAAGCTACAATTTGCACATCATCACGACCTGCGGCTGCAAGAGCATCTAACATTCCGTTCAAGCGGTCTATGCCTTGCTGGTCAGTCGGTGACATACCAAGATACCAAATACCTGCATTCTGAGGTAAGTTCTCAGCAAGCCATTGACCTTGAAGGAAGCCTCCATCATAGTTTTCGCTTCCCAGATAGATATACTTTTCATATCCATCGCCCCTGTCTGCAATTGATGTCAGTGTTGCAACAATAGTTGCATCATGCTGGCGTGCCAAATCTACTATTGGCAAAGATGCATACATATCACCAAAAATACCGGAAATAACTTGAGCTCCTTGGACTAGCACACTTTCAAAGTTGGCAATTTGACGCATTTGATCGCCATCTGCTTGGGTGATAATGGCTGTAATTCCCTCTTGAACGGCGAAGTATTCAATGTAGTTGGCGAACATCAGACAGTAAGGACATTGATTAGTCCACATATCAAAAGCAATGATAAAATCCTCACCTGGCTCCGGTGCAGGTTCTGGAGCCGGCTGTGGGTCTGTATCGGGAGTAGCGGCATCAGGAGGAGCGGCGGGTGGCGCAGCAGTGTCCTCCGCAGCGCAACCTACTAGAGGGATGATTAGCAAAATTGCAACAAAAATCAACAACATCTTCTTTTTTTTCATTTTTCTTCTCCTTAAATTCTTTTTTTATAACAATCACTGCAAGCACTACGTATTATGGTCGGACAAAGCACTTGCTGCAATTAGTTATCCCAACGTGTTTTGGCGAGATCTTTTCGTAAAAATATCCAGAGCGACCGCAAGTGCTATTAGGAAGCCTTTTACAACCATCTGCCAGCTTGTGTCTACGCCCATTAGTATCATGAGATTGTTTATAATTCCAATGATAACAGCTCCGGTCATAACGCAGTACATTGAGCCCACTCCACCTAGAAAGCTTGTTCCACCCACGATTGTGGCAGTAATAGCATCAAACTCATAACCCGGTCCGACTCCCGGATGTGCCGCCATCATACGAGCATTAAGTGTTATGCCGGCCAATCCGATTAAGCTACCGCTAAATAGATAGGTGAGGCGAATTTGGCGATTTACATTTATACCGGCAGCAGTGCTTGCTGCTTTGTTGCCGCCAATCGAGTACATATATAGTCCGAATTTCGTTTTCTTCATCACAATTTGCACAATAATAAGCACTATCACCATAAGTATAATTAAGTTGGGAATTACTCCAAACAAACGCCCCTGACCTAGCCATCGAATCGGCTCTAAACCTCTTATGGTCACTCCACCCGTGTAAATAATAACAAGTCCTCTTGCCACATTCATCATAGCGAGTGTGGCTATAAACGGTGGTAACTTAAAAACCGTTACCAGAGTACCGCTGAGAAAGCTGAACGCTGCTCCTGAGCCCATGCCTACCACAATACTAATAGGTAAGGAACCTGTGGCAACAAGAGCTCCCGCAGATAAACTGGCCGATAGTCCTGCCACAGCTCCTGCGGAAAGGTCAATGTTACCACTGACAATGAGCATTGTTTGCGCAGCAGCAATGATGGCAATGGGAGTTATCTGCAATAGAATATTCACCAAGTTTTGTGGATTTGTGAAATTCTCGTTTAATAATGAGGCAGTAATGAACAGCAGAATCAGTACGCACACAATGCCATACTTCCTGTATAATTCAGTCAAGTTTAACTGTTTCAAGTACTCTCTTTTCACAGTTTTCTTCCTCCTTCAATGATGGTTTGCATGATTTTATCCTGAGTGACATCTTCATGAGTAAATTCCTTGAGTATGCGCCCACTGTCCATCACTATTATTCGTTGGCTCACTCCAATGACTTCCTGCATTTCTGAGCTTACTAAAATAATAGCCATGCCTTGCTCAGCCAACTCTTTGATTAAGTTATATATCTCTTGCTTTGCACCAACATCGATACCGCGTGTTGGCTCGTCAATTATCATTATTTTAACATCACGAATGAGCCATTTCGATAATACGACCTTCTGTTGGTTGCCACCTGATAAATTTCGCACCATTTCTCTGATATGGGGAATACGTACAGCTAGACGTTTTGTTATATCTGTTACTACTTTACGTATGCGCTTTTTCTCAAGGAAACCTGCTTTTGAAAATTCTTTGGCGTTTGGGAGGACAATGTTATCAGATACCGATAGCCCCGGAACGAACCCATATCTTGCCCTATCCTCTGTCACCATTCCAAAACCCAAGCGTATGGCATCACGTGGCGACCTAATCGTTTGTTTTTTTCCATCCACATATACTTCTCCGAGAGAGTATTTATCCAATCCAAACAAAGCCCTCATCACTTCACTACGACCAGCCCCCATCATCCCTGAAAAGCCAATTACTTCCCCAGCTCTGATGCTAAATGATATATCTGTGAACACACCTTGCTGTGTAAGGTTTTCTACTCTAAGCACTTCCCCGCCTGTCGGTTTGCCCACCGGCGGGTATAGTTTTCCCATTTCGCGACCAACCATCATAGATATGATTTTCTGCTCAGTAGCTTCTTCACGTGTCATGCTACCTACAAGCTTCGCATCTCGGAGCACAGTGATGGTGTCACACAGTTCCAATATTTCTTCCAGTTTGTGGCTGATATATACAATGGAATAACCTTGCTTTTTGAACGCCTTAACATGTTCAAATAATTGCCTTGTTTCCATTGTAGTCAAAGAGGATGTGGGTTCATCCATAATTATGACCTTTGCGTCCCTCGATATCGCTTTGATAATTTCTACCATCTGGCATTGCGCAATAGTCAATCGACCCATTTGCGATTTGGGATTAAAATCTAACCCCAAATCGTTAATAAGTTCTGTGGCCATTTCAGTGCGTTCACTTTTCTTCAAGAATCCGAATTTCGCAGGTTCTCTTCCTAAAAATATATTTTCCTCAATCGTCAATCGCGGAATATATGAGAGTTCTTGAAGGACTATTGATATCCCTGCATTTAACGCCTCTCTTTCGTTTTTGAAATTTACCGTCTTATCATCGAAGATAACTTCTCCAGAATCCCTACAGTGAGCGCCTGATAGAATTTTCACTAGTGTCGATTTGCCGGCACCATTTTCGCCCACGAGTCCGTGCACACTTGCTTTTGCCAACGTAAAATCAACCCCATCAAGCGCTTTTACGCCTGGGAAACTCTTGGATATTCCGCACATTTTAACAATTGCTTGATTGTCCATCAATAAGTCCTCCGTGTATATGCTCGAAGGTTCATGCAAATTATTATGATGAAGTTAGTAGTGTAGATATATCACAATTCTTATCATCATTTCAAAATTCTTATATTTTTTGTTGATTTTTTGTTCACAATTTGTTATTATAGGCAATACTGTTAAGAGAATGAGAGAATCAGCTATGCATATTTCACTAGAAAATTATGTAATTGAGCACATTACTATGACCGCTCATTGCCCAATTCGGATGCTTTGCAATGCCGGTCGGCTTATCCAATCTTGGGGAGCTCACAACAATGAAGCAGATCCGGTTTCAACTAATGCTGACTTTGTTATGAGTCTGATTCACAATGCTTCTCCAGCACACCCAACTTTCCATGTAGAGCTATCAGGAGTTATATATGGAGTTGTAAAAACAGAACGCAATACCAACGAAAACTATTTATTTGGACCTGTTTGCTTTGAGGAAAACTTAACAGAAATCGAACATAAGCTGAAACAACAACATAAAATCGTTTCAGAACAATCGTTTCTTACCTACTGCAACCTCCAACATTTTTGTTCAAGTGTGCTACTTTTGCATAATGTGCTTAACAAGAATACTCTCATGCTATATGAACTGTACAATCTTATATATAGCATTCCTGATATCGACGATAAAGTGCTTACAACCCGCACAAAGGAGTTTTTTGAATATCAAGAATATGAAGTTCTACGTAATCCCTACGGACGGGAGCTACGGGAACGAATAGCCATAAAAAATGGCGACTCCGATGCACTTTTGAAAGCATTAAATGAACCATTTGTTGGTCGATACGGAAAGCTGGCAGAAGATGAGTTGCGCTCTCATAAAAATCTTGGTATTCTTGGAGTTTTTCTCGGAAGAATCTCGGCTATAGAAGGTGGGGTATTGCACGAAGTCGCCTCGACAATGCTTGACGGTTATGTTAGACTCATCGAAGATGTAACTCAAATTTCTGAAGTAGACATCATAGTCAGAAAGGCTAAGTTTGAGTTCCTAAATAAGGTTGTCGAAAAAATGAATATACCCAAGGATAATCCACTCATCACGTCTTGTATGTCTATTATTCAAAATAAAATGCATAGCAAAATAACTGTCAAAGAGTTGGCAGCAGAACTTGGTGTTCATCCGGATTATTTGTCAAACTTATTCCACAAGCTCACAGGCACCAAACTTATGGACTACATTACTGCTGAAAAAATCAATCGTTCAAAAGATATGCTGGCTTACTCCGAATACAGTTGCATTGAAATCGCTTATTATTTAGGGTTTTCTTCACAAAGCTACTACAGCTATATATTTAAAAAAAATGTCGGCATGACTCCATCTGAATACAGAAATATTTATGGTATGCACTAATTATATGAGATGCACATAAACCATTATCGTCATCTTCATCCTCATCGCTGCCATCGGTAAAATTGCTGATGCCTCTACCCCAACATCGGCACGTATTTTTATGCAGACACCAGCACCCGTGAATCGCCAACCATCTTGGTTATTTTTTTAGCATCAAGATGTTCGAGCAGCGCGAGTGTGAATTTACGAGATGTTCCGAGTAGGTCGCGGCACTCTGCCAAGGTCAGGGTTTCGCTAATTTCAAAGTGCTTGCGCACAAGATTTACCCCTTTATCGTAAACGCCTTGAAGCCAATATACTTGCGGTGAGAGCATTATTATCTCACCGCTTGAAACCATGCTCTCAAACACCTGTTGAAACTCCCGTTTTTCGTTTTTTGAAAACAGTGCGGCAAGCTCGTCTGGTGACGGCACCTCATAACCTGCTGTGCTGAGTTCTTTTATTAGTTTTTCTCTTATTTTACCCTGCGTTTCAGTGTAATTTGGTTCAAACTCGGTTAGATATACATTGTTCCCTGACATCGTAATCTTCCCGCTATCGCTGAGAATATTCAATAATGCACTCACATCGGAAGTGTCTGTATCGGGCATGAGCTTCTGGCGTAGCTCGGCTATATTCATCCCCACCCGCAGAGGGAATGAAACGTGATATTCTTTTAAAAGCCCAATGCACTTTTCGCCGGTCTGCTCCAAGATTTTCGCGGAAATATACCTCCCCTGCAACAGCCTGATAATGTTTCCTTTCTCTGTAAGCGCCTCTATAGCTTCGCTGCATGATTTTTTGTCAAGGTCAGCACGTCTGCACAAAACTTCGACCCCAAACACGCCGCCAAGCTGAAATGCCGCAAGCTCTGCAATTTCGGCAGTATTTCCCGCCTCTCGTATCTTGAGCGCCTCAAGAGCCTTTTCACTCCTAACAATCCGCTCACCCGGCATACTGTCTAAAATGACCCCTCCGCCGAGTGTTTCAAGGGGGGAATAAAATCTGACTACAAATCTATCGCCGCGTTTGCATGGCAGCGGCTGATATAGCTTCAGCCTTGCATATGCACTTTCACCTTTTTGAATCTCTCTTTTATCGTATAGAAAAACCTTGGCAAGATTGGACCTTGCGCCGTGGAAAAAGTGAACCTCTGCGCCGTTTTTTATCTTTCGCTTCGTGTCTGATAAAACGCTGATTTTTACATCAATTGCACTTGTGACACCAAGTGTCCCCCCTGCTGCCACCACATCACCGCGCTCTGTGTTCCCCTTTTTTATGCCTGCAAGGCTTATTGCTGTCCTCTGCCCTGCGTGCGCTGTATCCACATTTTCGCCGTGGACTTGCAGGTTGCGAACCGTTGCTTTAGTGCCACCGGGCAAAATCTCCGCTGTCTCTCCTACCTTGACTGAGCCTTCAATCAATGTGCCTGTCACCACAATGCCAAAGCCCTCAACAGAAAACACCCTGTCAATCGGCAATCGAAACGGCAGAGTATCGTCTTTTTCCTTTAGGTTGTTTTTAAGTTTAGACAGCTTTTCCTTTAGCTCCGCAAGCCCTTCGCCTGTCTGTGCCGAGACATTTATTATCGGCCTGTTTTCAAGAAAAGTGCCCTGAACAAGCTCTATAATATCTTCCGAAACAAGCTCTATCCAGTCCGCTTCCGCCTTATCCGCCTTAGTCAGAACAATGACACCGTCGCTTATGCCAAGTTGTGTGAGTATACCGAGATGTTCTCTCGTCTGCGGCATAACGCCCTCGTCTGCTGCAATCACAAGCATAGAAAGGTCAATACCACCCGACCCTGCAAGCATATTTCTGATAAACCGCTCATGCCCGGGNACGTCGATGATTCCCGCTCTTGTGCCGTCGTCAAAATCGAGATANGCAAANCCCGGCTCTATGGTGACCCCTCTGCGTTTCTCCTCGTCAAGCCTGTCTGTATCTATTCCGGTAAGCGCCTTAACCAGTGTNGTTTTTCCATGGTCAACATGCCCCGCAGTGCCTATTATGACGTGTTTCATNATTCACCTCCGGCAACACTCATANAAGCCACACCGGAACACTCCAGTTGCTTGTATCAATTGGCATGACTTTACCGTAAAGACAAATCAATGCTCCCTCCCCCACAGGCTTCCCTGAATTTGCCAAAACATTGAAATTTTTAACCGCATCCTTACCGGGATTTCCTGTTTTCTTTATTTCCACAGGGTAAATCGTTCCATTATACTCCAAAACAATATCTACTTCCTTGCCGTCTGTGTCCCTGTA
>WQTE01000015.1 GCA_009786445.1 Oscillospiraceae bacterium
TGGCGGCAAAATGAACTCTCTCTCAAACTTGCGGGAACGGCATATCTTGACATTCTCAAAAGTGGCGGTGGGATTTTGCGGACTGTCGAGCAGACAAGGGCTGCAACTGAAACCGAACTTGCAGAGAAGGGAGAGAGGTTTCTCTCCGAGATGCTCAAGCTTGGTGTTACCACTTGTGAAGCCAAGAGCGGCTATGGACTGAGTACGGAAGATGAGCTGAAACAACTCAGAGTCATAAATACTCTTAATAACTCACAGCCGATTGACATAGTGGCTACTTTCATGGGCGCACATGCCGTGCCTAAAGAATTTAAAAATGACAGAGCGGGATACATAGACCTTATAATCCGCGAAATGCTTAGAGCCGTGGCGAGTGAAGGGCTTGCGGAGTTTTGCGATATTTTTTGTGAAAGTGCGGTATTTACTCCCGAGGAAAGCAAGCGGATTTTAACCGAAGCGAAAAAAATCGGGCTTACGCCAAAAATCCACGCAGACGAAATTGATCCCATCGGCGGAGCAGAAATCGCTGCTGAAGTGGGAGCAATATCCGCGGAGCATCTCATTATGGCGTCAGATAACGGCATAAAAAAAATGGCGGAAAATGGCGTTGTAGCGGTGTTGCTCCCCGCGACTTCGTTTTACCTCGACAAACCTTATGCAAGGGCGAGGGATATGATTAATTCAAACCTTGCCGTAGCGATAGCCACGGATTTTAACCCGGGTTCAAGCCCGAGCCTCAACATTCAACTTGCCATGAACCTAGCTTGTTTGAAGTACAAACTAACACCCGCAGAAACGCTGACAGCCGTCACGCTCAACGGCGCAGCGGCTATAAACAGAGCAGATGTTTGCGGCAGTGTAGAGGTGGGCAAGGCAGCGGATCTAGTGGTATGGGATGCACCGGATCTTGATTATCTGTTTTATCGGTATGGGAGCAACTTAGCGGATATAGTTATTAAGGGTGGGGAAGTGGTTTGAAGGGGACAGGGGAGCAAAACTTCACGCTGATGTGCTGATTCTGTTGCCGCCCAGCATACTTTGCGTGTCTGCCAAAAAGCTTTCTAATGTGCGAATCCAGTGATTGCGATGCAGTTCATCACTTTCGTTTTGAGCATTACCTATTAGTTCGTGGAGGATACTTTCTTGCCGGCTCAGAAACTCAGGCAAGGGTGCTCCCAGATTGGTCATACCACTGCCACGCTCGCCTGTGCGGTTGTTTCTCATGTGCAGAAGATTACGCTTTGCCAAATCGCTATCCATGCGGGAACCCATCTCACGGTGCAATCTGCGTGATGCAATTTCTTCTTCTGAAAAACCCGCTTCACGCATAGAACGTAAAATATCCGACGCATACCCATCAAAGCCAGCCCAACGCTCACCCTGAGCGGGTTCAGGCATTTGTGTCTGAGAATTAACGGAAAAACCCGAATTATTAACTTGCATGATTTGCCCTCCTTGACTTTTTGTTTGTGTTATACTTATAAAAACACCTTATCATATACATCGGAATAAAAACAGCATAACTTTAGCTTTTTTGTGGTTTTTTTTGAGATAATAGGTTACGACTACGGAAAAAGCACCCGTCAAAACCATGACAGGTGCTTTTTGTGTTTCCTTGAACCTAACGCATCGCTACGCCATGATGCTGCGGGTGTTTCTTACTGCTTCTATTCGAGCTTCCGCCATTTCGTCGGCGGTTTCAAAAGTCAGCTTGCCTGTTTCATCGGAACTGCGGAGAATATCGCCCATCCTGTAGTAGATTCTGTCGATGTCGCGCAACGCAGCCTCTTCGTTGTAGCCGCCCTCGGCACGCTCGTAGGAGACGTTGATAACACCGCCGGCGTTGGCAAGATAATCGGGGGCGTAGACGATACCGCGGTCGCGTAGGGCTTTGCCGTGAACGCGAGGGTCTTTTAGCACGTTGTTTGCGCCGCCGCAGACGATTTTGCACTTTAGCTTAGGTAGAGTATCATCGTTGACAGTTGCGCCCAGAGCGCAGGGTGCGTAGATGTCAGCCTTTGCATCGTAAATATCATTGGGGTCAACAGCCGTTGCGCCGAACTCTTCGACTACTCGTGTTACACGCTCGTCGCTTACATCAGCGACAATTATTTTTGCTCCATTTTCGTTTAGGTGTTTGCAAAGATAATAACCGACATTACCAACGCCTTGAACGGCAACGGTTTTCCCTTCGATCTCATCGTTATAAACATGCTTACAGCAAGCTTGTATTGACTTGAAAACACCCAGCGCAGTGTAGGGGGAGGGGTCGCCGCTGCGGCCGGGCAAACCAACAACGTGAGGTGTCTCCATATGGATGTAAACCATATCTTGTGTAGAAGTGCCAACGTCTTCCGCTGTGATATAGCGACCGCTCAGGCCATGGATGTAGCGGCCGAACGCACGCCAAAAAGCCTCTCTGCGAGCGGGCTCTCTCCTAATACCTTTGGAGTCGCCGAGGATAACAGCCTTTCCGCCACCGAGCGCAAGACCCGCCAAAGCACTTTTGTAAGTCATGCCACGAGCAAGCCTTAGCACATCCTCTGCGGCCTCCTCCTCACAGGGATAGTTCCAAAAACGCGTACCGCCCAACGCCGGACCGAGCACAGTGTTGTGAACACAAACGATAGCTTTCAAATCCGTGTACTTGTCATGAAAGTAACAAAGCTGCTCATAACCATAATCTTCCATATACTTGAACTTGTTCATAATTTACCTCCAAAATATTTATGTTTACGGTGTCCAGTGGTGGAATGCTTTTAGATTGATGTCGACAAGCGCGGCTTTTCTCTCACCGAAGTAATCGCGGATGACTTTTTCCACATTTTCGCTTGATACAATGTTTGTCGTGCGCACAAACGCGCCGAGCATTATGATGTTTGCCACTCTGGTCTCGCCCATATCATGTGCGATTTCGGAGGCGGCTATTTCGTATACGGTGATGTCACTGCGCTTAGGTGCTTGTTGTATTAATGACTTGTTCAAAAAGAGCGTACCGCCGGGTTTTAGTGTAGGTTCAAATTTGAGCATGGACGGCACTGTCATTGCTACAACAACATCAGATTCATGGACGAGTGGGCTGCTTATCTCGTTATCGGATACTATAACAGTGCAGTTAGCCGTGCCGCCGCGCATTTCGGGACCGTAGGAAGGGAAGAACGTCACAGCCTTGTCCTCGGCAATCGCTGCAGTGCCTACAATTTGCCCCATGAGCAAAATACCCATACCGCCCGTGCCGGCGAAAAACATTTTATTTGTAGCCATCCTACTGCCCTCCTTCCGGTGATCTAAACACTCCGAGCGGGTAGTAGGGGAGCATTTTTTCGTTAAGAAAATCAATAGCTTCGAGAGGCGAGAGACCCCAGTTGGTCGGACAGGTTGATACAAACTCAATCATCGAAAAGCCGAGCTTCTTTTCCTGCACATCAAAAGCGCGTTTGACTGCTTTTTTGGCTTTGTTAATGTTAGCGGGGGAGTTGAGTGCGACACGCTCAACATAGACAGCACCATCAAGTGTCGAAACAAGCTCACAAACACGCATAGGAGCGCCTGCCTGTGCCACTGTGCGGCCTGTTTGTGTTGTTGTAGATTTTTGACCAATTAGCGTAGTCGGAGCCATTTGACCGCCGGTCATGCCGTAAATAGCATTGTTGATAAAAAATGTCGTAATATGTTCACCACGTGCCGCGGCATGGATAAATTCCGCAGTGCCGATTGAAGCGAGGTCGCCGTCACCTTGGTATGTGAAGATGAGCTTATCGGGATGAACGCGACGGATGCCTGATGCTATTGCAGGTGCTCTGCCGTGCGCACATTCCATCATGTCCACATTCATGAACCTGTGCGCCATGACACTGCAACCTATCGGTCCGCAGCCTATTGTATTGCCGAGCATATCCATTTCTTCCAAAACTTCCATAATAAGCCTGTGCGATATGCCGTGAGTGCATCCGGGACAGTAATTGGTTTCTACGGGCAACATGCCCTTTGTATACTCAAAAACAGGTTGTAACATATTTTCAGCCCCCAATCTCTTCGTAGATTTTCTTCGCTCGCTCAGCGATTTCAAGTGAAGTCGGTATAGTGCCGCCTGTGCGGTTTATGAGCCTGACAGGGAAGCGCTTTGCAATGCCAAGCTCAACATCTTGAATCATTTGCCCCATCGAAAGCTCTGCGGATATCACGACTTTTGTTTTAGGTGAAATTTTATTAAACACATCATAGGGAAACGGCCACAGCGAAATCGGGCGAATAAGTCCGACCTTAATGCCCTGCTCCTTTAGCATTGAAATCGCTTCCTTTGTGATTCTTGCCACAGTTCCAAAGGCGACAATGACCATGTCTGCATCTTCAATGTCGAATGTTTCTACGCGGCAAAGCTCTTTTTCGGCTTGCTCGTACTTTTCAAAAAGCCCATGTACATATTTTTCGAGAACATCGGGTACTATGCGTAAGGAAGTAACGGTGTTGCGTTTTGAGTCGTCTTTTCCGTATCCCGTGAGTGCCCAAGGTTTGCCTTTTCTGATTTCATCGGATTTAGGGACAGGTACAAAATCAGGCATAACAACTGGCTCCATCATTTGCCCTAAAAGCCCGTCAGTGAATATCATAACAGGGTTTCGGAGTTTGTCTGAGAGTTCCATTGCCTGATATACCATATCCACGCCTTCTTGGACTGATGAGGGTGCAAAGACGGGAACTCTATAGTCTCCGTTTCCGCCACCACGTGTGGCTTGGAAGTAGTCTGCCTGACCCGGCTGAATTCCGCCGATGCCGGGGCCGCAACGTGATACTGTCAAGATAACAGTCGGGACTTGCGCACTGCACATTAGGCTGATGCCCTCTTGGAATAGTGCTATACCGGGTGATGATGAGGTTATAAATACTCTGCCGCCTGCTGCACCTGCTCCATACGCCATCATTATTGCGCCGATTTCGCTTTCGGCTTGTATAAAATGCCCATCGTGCTTTGGCAGCTCTCGGGACATATACTCGGGGATTTCGTTTTGCGGTGTTATCGGATATCCGAAATAGTAACGGCAACCGCCGCGTATGGCTGCTTCCGAAAACGCTTCGTTGCCTTTCATAAGAACTTTTCCACTCATTTAGCAGTTTCCTCCTTGTAAATTGAAATCGCACCATCGGGGCAGACCAGCGCACATGCCTTGCAGCCTATGCACTCGCCGGGTTTCTCAATTTCAGCGGGGCTGTATCCTCTGCTATTGATGTGCGAGCTCATCGTGATAATCTTTTTTGGGCAAAAACGTGTACAAAGCTCGCAACCTTTACACACATCGCCGTCGAAACGGACTTCAAATTTCGGCATCCTTCTTCTCCTTTTATAATATTATGTTTTATCAAGCCATGTTGGTCTTAAATACAGACCCAGCGGCAGTAAATGTTCAGGTAGCTCCGTAAGCTCTGTCTCGTCAACTATTCGTGAGGGATAGCAATTGCATAATATGGGTATATCAAGCACTTTGGAAACTTTTTTGCATAATTCATTACCTTTGAAGATATCGTCAGCGGTGGTTTCTTGGAGCATGTGTGTGTTGTTTACTATCTTTGAAACTTTTATGCCTGTGGCTGTTTCTATCGCTGATAGATGCTCCAGTACACCGTTTACAGTGGCGGTTTCGGGGCGGTTTGCATTGATGACAGCCAGCATTTCTGATTCGCCATCTATAAAATATTTCTTAAATTGATTTAAAATAAGCGCACCCGTATCATTGCCGCCTAAATCGACTATAACACGGCAATTTTTATCTTCAAGCGGAGTGCGGACAGTTGCGCCCAGAGCGGGCAGCTCGGCTGTGATTTCGGTTTCATACATACTGCCATACACTCGGATTTCTGCGTTTTCGAGGAGCTCACGCTGCTCTCGTGAGCGAAAATAGGGGTTCACAATGTCGAGGTCTATTAGTGCAAGACGGTGGTAAGGGGAATCGGCTAAAGCAGCATTTGCGGAGCTTAATTTATTTGCCAGAAGCATGGCAAGGGATACAGAAAACTCTGTCTTGCCACTGCCATAGTGCCCTGTGACAATAGTTTTTCTGTGAGTTTTAAGGAATTTTAGCTCGCCAACAATCAACATGCTACCTCTTTTTGCTGTGTTAGTTCTTCTTGCACAATTTTAACAAGATTAGAAAATATAGTCAAGAGCTGTTTGTTGAAATTGCGATAAAATTCATAATTTTAGTGATGCAAAGCGTATGTGGTCGGGGTTTGCAGATCATCTGCTGCGGATTCGGAACTATAAGCCGGCTTTTATTATTTTACAAGAATCACGGGAGCGGGGTACTCGGCGATTCTTTCGTCGGTGGTTAGGAGCGAAATGCCCTCGGATATAGACTGCGCTATCAAAATCCTGTCAAACGGGTCTTTATGAATCATTGGTAGTGTTCCGGTGAGTAACGTGTGCGCGGCTGTTATTGGTATCGTTATGTAACCGTTACTTAAGAGTGCTTTATGCAATAAATGAGGGTCAGCTTCAAAATCAGGTCTGTTTAGCCCACGTTTAATAACCACTTCCCATATGCTCGCGGAACTATAATAGAGCTCATTTGATTCTTCAAGTATATAATCTTGTGCACTTTTCGTCAGTGTGTCTGCCGCAGCTTTAAGCAAAATATTGGTGTCGAGCAAGAGCTTCATTTTTCCACCCCAAATATCGAAGAAATCTCTACTTCTCCCAGGCGGTTGAAGTCATCGGGGAGTTTAACCAGACCTTTCAGGAAACCGACGCGTTGTGACTTTTTTTCTGCGGAAATGTAAGGAGTTACTGTCACTACCGGTTTTCCGGCTTTTGCAATGATAAAAGTTTCCCCCTGAGCTACCAGTGAGGATAGTTTGGTCTTTGCTTCGTGCATATTAACTTGTAGCATTTTAAACACATCCTTTAAACTAAGTTTAATAAACTAAGTTTAACAAATATCTTAAAGCAAGTCAAGAGACAAAATCTGCAACCCCGAGGGTGGGGTTTAACTTGTAACTAAACATTTTTGGGCAAATAAACTTTTTGCAGATAAATAGTTGACAAAAAATTAGGCAAATGTTATAATAACTTTATGAGGTAAATCGATTTCCCCTTCCGCGCAGAAGATTAATCTTTGAAGGATTTTCAGAATGGAAAGAGTTACAATATATGACATTGCAGAAAAATTGAAGGTATCGCCTGCTACGGTGACACGAGCTTTGAACAACCTTCCAAAAGTCGGCACAGAAAAGCGCAACTTGATTATAAAAACAGCAGAGGAGATGGGATATACGCCCAATCGTGCGGCGACCTCTTTGTCCAGAAAGCAAATTCGCATAGAATCATTTATTTATGGTGCAGTTGCGGAGTTTTACCAAGATATTATTGATGGAATCAATGTGGCATATGAGGAACTGAAAGATTTTAACCTCAAGGTAAATATGCATGTTATGGACAAAAGCAACTGCGATGAAGATATGCTTTGTGAGTGTCTGGCTTCAATAAAGCAAACGGAAACAAGTGCCGTATTGATTTATTCAGTCAGTGATACAGAAATAATCGCAAGGGCACTGGATCGCTTGATTCTTGCGGAAATTCCTGTGATGGTGGTAAACTCTGATGTTTCAACGGTTCGTCCACACTACGATGTCCGCCCGGATGGCGAGATGGCGGGGCGGATGGCGGCAGAAATACTGGATTGGGTGACATCCGGAAAGAACATCTGCTTCTTCATGGGGGATCGGGATACGGGGATTTTGCGCCACAACAATTTCGGCTTTTTAAAAGAAGCGGAAGAGCGTAAGTTAAATATCGCAGCCAGATTTTATGACAATGGCGATGCAGAGAAGGCGTTGCAATATTTTGAAGAATTTATAGCCACGGACTCCCAGAATACTGGCGGGATATATATAAATTCAGCCGTTTCAAATTCAATTTGCCGAGGCTTGTTTGAAAGAGGGTTACTCCAAAAGTACCGAATAGTAGCCAGCGACTTAGGCAAAGATATTGTTGAATACATAAGCAACGGGCAGATGGATGCAACTATATTTCAAAACCCGTTTAAGCAGGGATATGAGAGTTTGATGCGTCTTTATGCCGTGATGTCGGGCTTCAAAGATGTTGAGTTGGCAAAGCAGGTCAAACCGGTAATAATCTGTAAGAGTAATGTGGAGTATTATGCGCAATATGCGAAGAACAACAGCCTCTGACTATTTCTCGGACAAATGTAGGTACTCAGGGGAGAAAGAGTTTTTTTTGACACAAGGGAAATCGATTTCCCTACTGAAGTATCTGGTATCTCCGCCAATGCTCCCAAATTGACCGGAGAGTCAATTTAAAATATATTAATTTGAAAGGAAGAGAGAAATGAAAAAGAAGGTATTAGCAGCATTTTTGGTACTATTGCTTCTCGCAACCCCAGTAGCTCTGGTTGCTTGTGGCAATGGGGACGGAGGCACGGCTCAGACACCAGCTCAAGGGGATGAGCCTGCCGCAAACGGTGGAGGCGATGCACCAATCAGAATAGGCATCTCCATGGAGTCGCTTGAATCACAATTTCTTGTCATGAATCATCAAGCAATGCTGGAGCAAGCTGAGGCAATGGGAGCTGAGGCGATTGTACTTATTGCGGAGGGTGATGCAACAAGACAGAACCAGCAAATTGAAAACCTGCTTGCGCAGGGAGTAGATGCAATTATAGCATTCCCTAACGATGGTGCTGCGATTGCATCGGCTGTCAGAATGGCTCAAGATCAAGGCGTACCGTTTATCATGAACAACCGCGCAATCCAGAGTGACGATGTGGTACCTGAACTACAGGTGCTTTCAAACAATGAGCAAATGGCTTACGATGTTGTCACATGGTTTGGCGAAAGAGCCAGGGCGGAAGGGAATTCGTATCAGGCTATTTTGCTCGTTGGAAGCTTAGCTGATCAAGGTGCGGTATACCGCCAAATAGGCCACTTGCGGGCAATCGAGGCATTTAGCGATGTGATTGAGCTGGTAGCAGAAATCCCGACAGAATGGAATCATGATATGGCGCTCAGCGGTCTGCAAAGTGCCTTGCAAGCAAATCCGGGTGCAAACCTGATTATCACACCGTCTGACTTCTTACTGCCTCCAATCCGTAGTGCCTTGGAGCAATTTGGAAAATGGGCGCAGACCGGCGATGCAAACCACGTATCACTCATAACATTCGATGGCGATGAAGTAGGTATGCAATACCTGGTGGACGGCTTCTCAACAGCGAATGCGGCACAGGATCCTGTGTTTACGGGCAGAACCTGTGTCGAGTGGGCAGTGCGGATAGTGCGTGGAGAGACACCTCCGAGTTTGATTATATACGACCCGGGCATCATTGCAACAGAGGACAACCTTGAGACGGTGGGACCAACCGTGTGGAGTTGACGGTGCATGAAACGTTTGCAGAACTTGAGGCCGATGGTTATAATAGATACAAGCTAGCATTTTTTGCAGTCAATACAACAGGCAGGTCAGTCTATGTAAATCGGAACGAAAATGGCCTGTATATGATTTACAAACAGTACTATAACGACCCGACAAATCCCTATTGCTGTGACCCGGCAGACAGACCAGGGGATTCTGGGTGCTCTTTGTTCATATACAATGACAATGGCGATAACGGTGCTTATGCTGAATTTGAAAATAGCGGTTTGACCATCGGAAAAGATGCGGTGCGCAAAAAAGCAACAAGCACGATGTCGCACATATTTTTCACAGGGGAAAAAGCAGAACTTGAACAACTGATATACCTTTTACTGGGTGTACGGTACAGCATAACAATTTAGAATCTACGTAAATAATATAAAAGGAGAGCCAACATGAAAACGGTGAAAAGTAAGCAGGTCTTGGTGGCGGCGGATGTAGCGGGGGTGTCGCTGAAGGATGCAATTGTGGCAGATTTAGAGTCAGATGGATGGGAAATAACTGACATTGGAGTGAAATCTGTGGACGACCCAAACCCTGAAATGTTTCATAGGATAGGGCTAAGGGTCGGGGCAAAAATTGCAGAGGGCGAATTTGAACGAGCCCTAATTTTTTGCGGAACGGGCATGGGCATACATATTGCTGCATCAAAATGTCCGCATGTACATGCTGCTGTTGCAGAGAGCGTTCCGGCAGCATTAAGGTCGATTACGGGAAACAACTGCAATGTGCTGTCAATGGGGGGGCACTACGTAGCACCGCAAACCGGAATCCAAATGGCGCGAGCATTTTTGGAAAACAACTTTGGCGATGGGTACCGACACTGGGATCAATTTAAAGAATTCCATCAGTTGGCGTATGACGAACTGGAAGTCTTTGATTATGAACAGTTCAAGAAAAACGGATTTGAGGTCAAAAAATTGGGTGAGGTAACCTTGAAAAGTAACAGGAAAATTACACCTCAGCTCATAATTTAAGAAAGGCAGATACGATATTATGAAATTTGGAACATTGTATGCTTATTGGACAAACGAGTGGTCAGGGGACTATTTACACTATGCTAAAAAGGTTGCTGACATTGGATTTGACATATTGGAAATTTCGGCAGGAGATTTGCTCACAATGTCTGAGAGCGAAATTGACGAGCTGAAGGCACTTGCGAGTGATTTAGGGATCACGATTAGTTCTAATATTGGACCTCCAAAGAAGTATGATGTGGCATCTTCCGATGAAAGTGTCCGCAAGGCAGGTATTGGTTTTCTCAATGACATCATGCAACGGATGGCACGGCTCGGTTCCAATTCATTGGTTGGTGTGATGTATACTTATTGGCCAAATGATTTTACCGACTTAGATAAACCGGCACAGTGGGCGCGTGGCGTAGAGAGTGCGAAAGAAATGGGTAAGACTGCTCAGGATCTCGGTATTATCATGAGTATGGAAGTAGTCAATCGGTTTGAAACTCTCATACTGAATACAGCTCAAGAAGGCGTTCGCTTCTGCGAAGAAGTTGACAATAGTAATGTAAATCTGTTGCTGGACACTTTCCACATGAATATAGAAGAGGACAGTATTCCGGATGCTATCCGTGAAGCGGGAGATTGGTTAGGTGCTCTGCATGTTGGGGAAGGCAACCGTAAAGTTCCGGGCCAAGGGCATTTGCCTTGGGGCGAAATCGGCAAAGCACTGAGAGATATAAATTACAGAGGAAATGTCGTGATGGAGCCATTTGTGTTGCAGGGCGGCAAAGTTGGTAGCGACATAAAGGTCTGGCGTGACCTGTCGGATGGGGCAAACGCTGAAGAAATGGACAGGGCGATTAGAGAGGGTCTCAATGTTTTGCGCTCGAATTTTCTGGCATGATATAATTTATAGAGAGGAACAATCACTATTATGGCAAAAATTTGGACTATGGGGGAATTGTTGTGCGAGGTTATGAGACCGGGGCTTGACGTGCCGCTAGACAAGCCCGGAGAGTTTCTCGGACCATATCCGAGTGGTGCCCCCGCAATTTTTATCGATACTGTCGCAAAATTAGGTCATAGTGCAGGGGTTATCGGAGGTGTCGGCAAAGATGATTTTGGGAAATGCCTGATTGACAGACTTATGCGAGACGGAGTTGATTGCACCCATATCACGCAATATGACGACGGTACTACAGGTGTTGCGTTTGTCACGTATTTTGGCGATGGTTCACGGAGGTTTCTGTATCATTTTCCGGACACACCTGCAACAAGACCAAAAGCCCCTGATGCAAAACTTTTGGGCGATGATGTTTGCTTTTTTCACATCATGGGTTGTTCGCTGATGGCAAAAAAAGAATTTGGACAAGAAATAGTTAAGCTAATGCACGCATTAAAAGATAGAGGTGCAAAAATATCTTTCGACCCGAATATTCGTCCTGAGCTACTGAAAGACGATTTCACATTCAGGCTTGTCCAAGATGTAATGAATAATTGCAGTGTGTTTCTGCCGGGTGTTGCCGAGCTTCTTATGATTAGCGGAAAAGATACAGTCGAAGAAGCTATAGAGAGCTGCTTTGAAAATCCGACCCTCGAAGTGATTGCCTTAAAAAAAGGATCTGACGGCTGCAACATTTACACTCGTGATGGCGAGATTTCGCTTGGGGTGTACGCTGTTGAAGCTAAGGACCCCACAGGGGCAGGCGACTGCTTCGATGCGGCTTTCCTGTGCGGGATTTTGGAGGGGAAAAACATTTCCGAAGCGGCTAAAATCGCTTCTGCGGCAGCCGCGCTCAATACAGCGGCTTTTGGACCGATGGAGGGCGATATAAGCAAATCATCAGTCGAGCGCATGATTTTTAGCCCAGTGTAAGCAATATAGCTATTCTCATAGGTTCACTTAACGCTTGCGAACACTTCGTCAAGGTCTACTTCACAACCTTCGACAGCTTGGAGCGGTATGTTGCCTGTTGCGCCGTGGATGTGTGTGGTGTAGTATCCGCCTGTTAAAATGTTGACGGCTACGGTTTTTGCTGTGGGGTCGACTATCCAGAACTCCCGCACTCCTGCCTCGCGGTACTTATTAAACTTGAGAACCCTGTCGTGATTTGGATTTGATGGCGATAAGACTTCAACTGCTAAGTCAGGCGCACCTTTTACAGATCTTATGTCAGAGAGCTTGTTTTCATCACAAACAACCAGTACATCAGGCTGAACAACGGTATCGTCTAAGGTATCGTGGTTAAGCCGCACATCTACAGGTGCGATATATACTTTGCATTTTTTACCTTTTAGAAAGTTAGCCAATTGTCTGAAAATTTCGCCCAACACTTCTTGGTGGACTCTGCTTGGAGCAGACATTTTATATGCCTTCCCGTCAATCAGCTCCCAGCGTTCTCCTTCTTCAAGCTCCCAAGAGTAATAATCCTCATATGTGTAGTATCCGTCCTTGTCATAAGCCGGCATAGCCTCACTCACCTGCATTTCGTCGTCTGCTTGTGTTTCGTCATTGTCTGCGTAGTTTTTGGTTTTCATGGTATGATAACTCCTCTTTGAAAATTTATTGCAAAACAACAATAACATAAAAACACTGTAAAATCAATACACATTTAAGTGTTAAAATTTGGGTGCAAAGTGTGAAAATTCTACATTTACTAGCAAATGAGAGCCCGCGTTGCTCTGCAAGTCAAAATATGTAAAAAGGGCTGTTTATGAGGGCATCGGAGTCAACCATATTTTTTGGGTTAATTATGAACTTTTTGTTGACGTATACAGGGATTAATGATAGTTTAATGATAGACTTATTATCCTGACAAAAATGGAATACTCGGAGGTGCTTGCAATGAGAAAACTCTACTTCGCCGTAGTCGTGTTGGTGCTCTTTGGCGCTATGATGTTAATCACTGCTTGCGGTGTACTTGATGGGATAATAAGCATAGTCGATAATAATGACCGCAACACTGAAGCCGGTGCAATATTTGACGAACCTTTTCTATTCGGAGATTTTGAAATAACACTCTCAAGTAGCACTCGCGCTCATAGAATCAGAGCATTGGATTCTAATTTTGATGGCGCATATGTCTTTAGTATTCCTATATCCGCGAGAAATATAGGTAATAGGGGCAACAGCCTGGAACATTTTCAAGTGATTGCTTTTTCTCCCGACGGATGGAGCACTGATATAGCCAGAGAGGGTATTAATGATGAAACGAATATTTTTTCAGTCGGGCCGATACAGCCTGATGTTACAAAAACCGGATACATCTACGTTGTCAACTCCGGAGACGGCGAATATATAATTGAATTTAATGACCGGGGTGATTACAGAGTTGAGCTTAGGATTGATCATACGTTTGATTATGCTGCAATCCCGTTAGTTCAAACAGAGTTTGCCCTGGGAGAAACAATTGATTTCAATGGCCTCAAAATTACTTTTATGGATGATTTTTCTTGGGGGAGAATCCATATTGAGTGGTCTGCAAATTTCGGCGCAATATATTTCTACCTGCCTGTAACACTGCATAATACTAATGAAAGGTCTGCCGAATTTCCTTGGGATTTTGACGTTTTCAGTCCACAGGGAATTCCGGTAGACAGCATTGCTTGGGCTTTAGATGCGGGTAAAACAGATGTCACACTTATCGGACATATTCTGCCGGGAGCTAGTGTAACAGCCTATCTGCATGTGCTATTTTCCGGAGAAGGTGAATACAGGTTGGCACTTAGAGACTTTCTGCTGCCGGATGAGTTATGGGTGATTGTTCCGATTTATGACCTTACACCGTTTGTGTATACTGAATTGTCGCGCCACCTGACCTCGCCTGAAATGCGTATGTTTGAAAACGACAATGCTGTATCAGCAGAGCAGCAATGGATGTTGGCTTTTGGCGCGTTTATACCCACTACCAACCGGGAGTCAGTACGCGTTTTTGCACTGGGGGAATCAGGGCTGGCAGCGGAGCGTCTTTTGAGAAGTGGCTGGAGTATCGAGGATAGAGAGTCTGCACTGGCGCAAATAAACCGGCTAATAGAGGCAGATGGGCAATCACCTGTTGCGGATGACATGTTCAGGACACTTATTCTGGCTGAAGGGGTAAATCCTATAAGCGAGACAGAATTTTTTGACGGAATAGTTAATGGAACCCTCCCCGCAGACTATCAGGAAGGCTTGGCCAATGTAATCCGCGCTTCACGGTCAAGGGCCGTGCGGGATTTTAATGAGTTAAATGAGGAAAACGGGGTGACATTGGACGATTTTGACGACGAGTACGCTGAAGAAATTATTGCAGCATCGCTTGCAGCGGAGTTTTTCTTGCGGATACATAGAGGCATAGAAGCAAATATTGGGGCGTTCGACCTTCTCATAAACCTTTTAGGGTTCACCGAAGAAGAACTTTTGAGTCTGCCTACCCTGGCAGCTTGGGACTACGGAAGGGTTGCGATGCTAGCGCGGTATAGCGTTGCAGCGGGCTTTTTGGAGGAAGAAGAAGTATGGGGCTTCATGCAGATTGCCGCCGAGCGAGCATCAGAAACGTACAGCAGTTGGAGAGAGTTCACCGCGGCGTACATATTAGGTCGTGCACTCGCATTCGGGAATAGTTCTTGGGACTTATTTTACACGCTTGATTTTCTGCTCAATCATCCTGAAAGTTCATTTCAGACTATAGATTTCTTTGGACAGATGGGTCTAAGGGCTTAAGTGTTAAATACTCAAATATATAGCAATTAAAATGAGAGATGGAGATGGGAATGTGAAAAAGATAATCATTATTACGGTTTTGGCATTGTTGTTGATTTTGAACTTAACAGCTTGTGATAGTATTGAAGAAATAATAGGCGAAGGTGGCGGCGTTGTGATTACACCCACGCCGGGAGAGTGGAGTGAGCGAGTTTTTACCAGTGAGTATATGGGTTTTCGCTTTGCGTTGCCCACGCTGTGGGATGCTCCTACTGTAGCAGAATGGACCGCATTAATGGAAGCAGGTGCACATGTTTTAGAGGGTACAGGACTGGAACTGCCGGAAGAACAACCTGTTTTATATATGGTTGCAAGAAACCTGCTTACGGGAGCAAATGTGCAAATTACCTATCATAGATACGGAAGACGAACCCCAAGTGTAGATGAGATTATTGATGCTACATCAGAGGAACTGACGGAAGCGGGGGTACGCGTAGTAGGTAATCGCGGAAGCATACGGCTGGGAGATTATGATTGGACTTATATTTCTACGGAGTTGAATCTGGGAGATATAGTATCGCGTGGACGTCAGTTTTATAACGTTTATAGCGGATATATCCGTATTATAACTGTAACTGTCATGACGGGAGTCGATGAACTTCACGAAATAATACAAATTTTCATAGGCTCAGAAGAACGCACATCGGCTGTGGCAATTGAGTTCAGCGAGGAGTTGATTGACTCATGGGTGTGGTTTGATGATTTTGATTTCATCTATTCATTTGCAGAGGATGGAACGGGTGTCCGCGGATTTTCCGATATGAAGGAAAATTTTCAGTGGAGAACATCAGGTGATATACTTCTTATTGAAATGGATATAGGGGTAGAGGGGTGGACTTTTACGGTGGAAGGGGATTTCCTCACACTCGACAGTCTGCAAGAACAGGGTCTGAGCTCCAGTTACTTAAGAATTGGGGCTATGTTCGATGACAGTATGCTTGATTCGATTGACTATATGCTTTATGACTGGTTTGGTCATTACGATTGGTTTGACCGCTTTGTAAGCGACTTTCGTGAATACGGCGGTTATGGCGACTTTGGGAACTTTGGCGAATTTCGTGATGCTGTAGATTTTGAAGGAATTAGCTATGCTTTCGATAATGCTTCTGTTGACATGGAAATTGTCGGTATTTGGCTATCTTATGGCAGCGACGACTTTTTTATGATATTTACAAGGGATGGATACGGTTTTGTCGGAATATATCCAAATCTCATGGAGATATTTAAATGGGGGGCAAAGGATGGTAACCATCTCGTTAAACACTATATGTCCAGCTTGTCTATGCAGAACTGGCTTTTCACTACTTACGATGAATTTTTTGTCATAGAAAGTCTGAATTTCCCGGGAATTACCAGGAGATATGTCCGTTTGCAATAGGGAACGTTTATCGCATGGTGTACCAAGACATGAGAAAGGGGCTGTTGCAAATCATGCGGACACGCAATGCGCACCCTACATATCGTATCAAAAATGCAAATATTAGGCATATGTAGGGGCGGTCATTGACCGCCCGCTTATTTTGCAACAGCCCTTTTAACTCGGTCGATTTTATTATTTCCCTGAAACTGTAATTCCGTCGAAGAGGCACCATGGGAGTAGGGATGAGCCGTCTTCGTTACGTTCTTTTGAAATTGAAAGGATATTTTGAAGAATATCAACGACGTTGAAACTGACCATGGTTTCAGATATAGCATCGGTGACTGCGCCGTTTTCAATCAGGAAACTGTTTTTTGCAACGCCGGAGACATCACCGCTGGCGCCGGGGGATGCACCTGAGAAACGCCCGAGCAAAATGCCTTTTTCAACGCTCTTTATCATGTCGGCGAGCGATGCATCACCTGCTACGATTTCGAGCGCACCTGATGAGCAGAGAGCGCGTGGTTTAGAGACCTTTTTTGAGCCATACAGTGATAGTGCAAATGAGTTTAACACACCGTCACGGATGAGGTCGGTATTTTGAGCTTCAAAGCCGTCGGGTGTAAAACGCTCACCTCCGACTATGCCCTCGTTTAGCGGTGCAAGGCGCATGGTTAGCTTGCTGTCAGCAACTTTTTCGCCCAGCGAATCCTTCCAGCGGCTTGTGCCCTCTATAAGAGAGCCGTCACCCAGGAATGAATATAGTAATGTATCCCAAATCATGTCGCCACAGGTGGGGGCGACTATGACCTTACCGACAAACTTCTCATCGACCATACGTGTATCGAGTGAACGCACGGATTCGTCAAGCAAGGCACGCATAAGCCCAATGTCCATGAATGGCTTGTCGAGACGTGTCAAAGTGGAGCCTGTATAGTTGAATGATGATGATTTTTCACCATCTTTAGCGGAGAACATGGGTCCGTAAGAGTAGCACTCGCACTCATCATTAAACTCTACGCCGTTGCTGTTGACGTATGTGGTTTCAGAAGCGGTGAACTCGGAAGCCATGCTTTCAAAGATGATTTTGGGGAATTCATCTTTGCTTTGTTCAAGAAATTCCTTAGTGCGTGTGAAAAGACTCGCCATATCGGGGCCGCCGATGTTTCTGCTGAATGATTTATTCTCAGCTTTTTCCGCTATATCTTCGGCTTCATCGGGCGTGGCCGATTTTGCGAGTGTAACGCAATCGTCAACAGCTTTGTCGATGGAATCTTTATCAAGCTTATTAACAGAAACAACACCTTTTTTGCCGCCGATAAGCGCTTTGAGATAAAGTTCATCGTTAAACAAAGTGCGGAGCAGGGAAAAGTTGTTTGCCTCTATATTGAATTCCTCTTTGCGGGAGCGGGTGACTTTGCAAGCCGCCTTGTCCGCTCCTGCTTTTTTAAGTGCTTCAAGCGCGTATAGAGCTAATTCTTGTCTTGATTTTGACATACTTATCGTCCCCCTATGTTGATTTCACAGCGAAGTGCGGGTCCGCCGCCGGCTGTGGTCATATATTGTTTTTTACCGCAAAAACCACTGCATGACCAGAGCATATCATCCGAAACCATGTCAACGGTTTTGAGCATTTCAAATGCAACGCCCGAGATGGTTGTTTCGCGGATAGCCTTGCCGAGCTTGCCGTTTTTGATTTCATAACCGAGCTCAACAGAGAACATGAATTCGCCTGTTGTATCAGCCTGACCGTTGCCTGTTTTGACTAAGTAATATCCATCGTCGATGCTTGCAATCATATCTTCAAGCTTGCTTTTTCCGGGCAAGATTGCGGTGTTTCTCATGCGGATGAGCGGTTCGTCCGTGAACGCGAAAGCCCTTGCGTTGCCTTGGGGCTTAACATCAAAATGTCTCGCCGATTCGCGGTTGTGCATATAGGATTTGAGGATTCCGTCTTCAATGAGCAAGGCATCCTCTGCAACCACACCCTCGTCGTCAACATAGACGGGGAGAGGGCACGGCTTACCGAGAGCAGTGTGTGCAAAGTCAACCATTGAGACAAGCTCGCTGGCGACTTGCTTGCCCATGTTATGAGCGGCAACACTGCCACCCAGGACGAGGTCTGCCTCTACAGTGTGACCCACCGCCTCATGCGCAAGTATGCCCGCAAGGTCGGGGTGCATGATGCACTTGCAGAGACCTGCTTTTGAATATACACCCTCACGTTTATGCATAAGTTGCTCATAAAGCCTATCAACGCTTTCCATAAGGTTTTTCGGATCGGGATAGAGCGTGTCAAACTGCCCGAGTGCGCTAAAGGGCTCAAAAAGCTCGATAGGTATGCCATCGTCGGTTTCTGCACTCATAAAGACATAGACAGTGCTTCGCGGCTGGAATGAGTGGCTGCTTGCTCCGTCGCTTACAACAAGCATTTTCTCAATGCCGAGATAGTCTGCAACAACTGTGCGGCTTGTCAGCTTTTTATACTTTTTCTCAATAATGCTGTCGAGCTCATTGGCAAAGTCGATTAGTACGCTTTGCGGTGCTTCGCTGCCGGGTTTCAGTTTTAGACCGACGTTATCGGCAGTTAGTGTGGGCAGGGGCGGCTGCCCTTTTTTGACGTGATTGTCCATGAAAAGCGCATTGTCGGTAGCCGCTGTGAGTATGTTTTTTACGCTTTCGGCGGAGTATTCGGCGCCCGAGGCAAAGCCGAAGGTTCCTCCTTTGTAGACACGCGCGGAGACTCCTCCGCCTGAACTTTGCGCATTTGATACCATGTTACCGGCAAGCAGTGTAACCCTGCTTGAGGTGTTCACTTGCGCCCGCAGCTCGGTGTAATCCTTAAAGCTGCTTTTATGCTCACTGAGCAAATCTCGTAGCATGTATTAGTCCTCCTCGATAAATTTTGTTTATACTGAAAATTATTTTTTGATATCGCCAATCGCAATTGCATGTAATACTATACCATTACATTGAATTTGTCTATTAGTTTTTCGTATAAAATTTGCCTACAACCCAAACTCCGTTTTGACCTTTTCAAACTGCCTGACCACGAAATCCAAATCATCCTTCGTATGTGCGGCGGATACTTGTGTGCGTATGCGTGCTTTGCCTTCGGGGACAACGGGGTAACTAAAGCCTACGACATAAACACCCAGCTCCAGCATACGAGCGGCTATATTGCCTGTGAGTGCGGCATCGCCAAACATTATTGCCACTATCGGGTGGGTGCTGTCTATTACGCTTAGCCCCAGCTTAGAGAGTTTTTGTCTGTAAAATTTTGTGTTTTCTTCGAGCCTGTCACGCTTTGATGTGTCGCTGCTGAGCATATTAAAAACTTTCAATGAGCCGGAGGCGATTGCGGGGGCGAGTGTGTTTGAGAAGAGATATGGTCTGCTCCGCTGGCGCAAAAGCTCGACTATTTCACGTCTTGCGGATGTGTAACCACCCGAAGCGCCACCCAGTGCCTTGCCGAGTGTGCCTGTGATAATGTCAATTCTGCCTTTGACTCCGCAGTGCTCGTGAGTGCCTCTGCCTGTTTTTCCTACAAAACCGACCGAATGGCTATCATCTACCATCACAAGTGCTGTATATTTATCCGCCAAATCGCAAATATCTTGCAAATTCGCTATGGTTCCGTCCATGGAAAACACACCGTCTGTTACTATCAATTTAATACGTGCATCTGATGCCTCTTTGAGGCAACGCTCAAGGTCGCTCATATTGTTGTTTTTGTAACGAAATCTCTTGGCTTTACACAGGCGAACACCGTCAATAATACTGGCGTGGTTGAGTTCATCGGATAAAATTGCATCCTGCTCACCAAGTAAGGTTTCAAACAATCCTGTATTTGCATCAAAGCATGAGGAATAGAGTATTGTGTCGTCCATTTCAAGAAAACTTGAAATCGCAGCCTCAAGCTCTTTGTGAACTGACTGCGTTCCGCAGATGAAGCGGACGGATGATAGCCCATAGCCCCATTTGTCGTAGCTCTCCTTTGCAGCGGAGATAACCTCGGGGTCGTTGCTCAGCCCGAGATAATTGTTGGCACACATATTTATCACACCCGATGTTTTTGTAGTGTCAATACAAGCCGACTGCGGAGTAGTAAGCACCCGCTCGGTTTTGTATGTGCCTTTTGATTTTATTTCTTCAACAGTTGAAGAAAAAATACGAAGTGCGTTTTTATCCACTATTATATCTCCTTTGCCCAGTCTAGTACAACCTTTCCCGACTGCCCGCTCTGCATGACTTCAAAGCCTTTTTCAAAATCCTTGAAATCAAAGCGATGAGTGATAACCATGCTAACATCGAGCCCTGTTTGAAGCATGGATATCATTTTATACCATGTGTCAAACATTTCGCGCCCGTAAATCCCTTGAATGGTCAGTCCGCCAAAGACTACCTTATCCCAGTTTATGTTTATATTTCCTTTGAGAATTCCCAGCAGGGCTATTTTGCCGCCGTTGCCCATGCTTTCTATCATATCGGCAAAAGCCTGAGGACTTCCCGACATCTCAAGCCCGACATCAAAGCCCTCGGTCAAGCCCATCTTCCGCATTAAGTCGGAGGATGAAATTTCGCGCGGGTCAACGACATATGCATCGGGAACGGCTTTTTTCGCAAGCTCAAGACGGTAGGGGTTTAAGTCGGTAATGGCAATTTTTTTTGCTCCGCAGTGACGGCAGATTATTGCTGCCATTATGCCGATAGGCCCTGCGCCCGTGATGAGTATATCTTCGCCCGTGAGGTCGAATTTAAGCGCAGTGTGAACAGCGTTTCCCAGAGCATCGGAGCAGGCGATAATGTCTAAGGGTATGCCGGGAGCTATGCGTACTACATTTTCGGCGGGGATAACAAGGTACTCTGCAAAGCAGCCGTCTCTGTTCACGCCTACGCCGATTGTGTATTTGCACAAGTGTAGCCGCCCTGCCATGCAGTTACGGCAGGTCTTGCATACTATATGTCCCTCGCCCGAAACGATGTCTCCCTCACTATACTGTGTGACACCGCTGCCTAGCTCAATGATTTCACCGACAAATTCATGCCCGATTATCTGCGGGGTTTTAATAGTACGCCGGCTCCACTCGTCCCAGTTGTATATGTGCATATCCGTACCGCAAATTGCGGTTTTTAGGATGCGGATTTTGACTTGCCCGGGACTTACAGGGGGGATGGGTACTTCCTTAAGTGTGAGTCCTTGTTTCGGCTCAGTCTTTACAAGTGCAAGCATGGTTTTCTCAGCCATTACACGCGCTCCTTTCATAGGTTTCAGTGCTCGAAAAGAGTATATCATGGCGAGAATGTTTTGCCAAGAGAAAACGATGAAAGTAAGCGCAGCAAATGGTTGTTGGTTACTGTACACACTGCGACGAAAAACGCCTCAATTACCTGTCATTCTGCGCGTAGTCGCAGAATCCACTGAGCAAATAAAACATAATTGAAACAATTTGAGAGATTTTGAAGGACTGTGTATCGGATTCTGCACTTGCGCCTTGTTCCCGCAGATAATGAGCAATTTGCTACGCTTTTTTGCGAGCCAACGGTCTTGTCGCCATTGCTTAAGCAAAAAAGACTCCGCAAACAGCTCATCATCTGCTAGATTGTAGCCGCACCTGGGTTAAATCCCACATTGCTTCATGTCTACGCGACCGTCGGGCAAAAATATTACACCTTCTTCTCTGAGTTTCTGCCTGCGGATTTCAGCGTACTCACCACCTGCTATTGTGCCGTCAATTCTGACAACTCTTTGCCAAGGCAAATGCTCGGGGCAAACTCGCATAGCCCAGCCGACTTCACGGGCTGCACGAGGTTTTCCGAGCATCTTTGCTATCTGGCCGTAGGAAATAACCATGCCATGAGGTATGCTTTCTACAATCTTATAAACTTGCTGATTGAAACTGCTCATGGTGTTTGGCACTATTTGCTTTTTCTGCGCCTTATAAAGATAAGGGCTGTACCGCCGATGAGAAT
The DNA here is from genome assembly GCA_009786445.1 of Oscillospiraceae bacterium. Lineage (GTDB taxonomy): Bacteria > Bacillota > Clostridia > Oscillospirales > Oscillospiraceae > WRMH01. The sequence goes on from WQTE01000015.1 coordinate 22,452, forward strand.
CGCTCCGAGTGCGAAAATTGCCAGAGGTAAAATCATGTTACGCTCAACGCCTGTTTGTGGTGCTTCAACCGGTATTCCATCCGGAAAACCCGGCCAGTCAGGCAGAGGACGTACAGGCGGCGGAAGAGGTTGTATTGGGGTATAAGCATTTGTGAAAGTGAAAGCAATGTTTACATCATTATCGCCACCCAGAGTGAAGCGGAAACTGTTGTCAAGCGCACCTGTACCTGTGTTCGGTGTGGGTGTTTGCGCTACTCCGTTTTGGGTGACAGTAACAGTTACAGCGGGACCGGTAAACCCGTCAGCTTCGCCGCCCAGTTCTGTTATGGTGTAATTGCCCGCAGGCAGATTTTCCAGTGGCAAGCCCGCATCGCTCGCAAGTATTTCCTCATAGGTGATGAAATGCACGAACCCCGGAAGGGCATCCGCTTCTCTTTCAAGTTTAAACAGCAGACCTTGAGGTACGTTTGGATTACCTGTGAGTTCGCTATTGCCAGCAAGCCCCTGCACGACCTTGTTTAAATCGAGGGTATAGTTCGGTGGCGGAATGGGGGTATATATGTTATGTATGGTTATGAGTATCTCTTGGGAGTCTGTAGCAAGTAAAGCAAAGTCTGCAGCTGTTATCGTAAAGGTTCTTATGCCCGGCACATGGTAAAATCCGTCCACATCGTAATTAAATTCGGTGATGGTGTACATCCCGTATTGGAGATCTCCTCCACTTATTACTACACCTGCTGTGCTGGTAAGTTCAGTAAAATTAAGGTTTCGCGGTGTGCCGTCCGGAAGCCCGAGAGTAATAGAGAAAGTATTCGGTCTTTCATCCGGGTATAATCCATGGAACATCTTTCGAAGACGTATTTGCGGAGTCAAATTCGGTGTGTGTAGATAGTTGTTAGTTAGGTTAACCACCATAGTGTGGTCGGCAGTAAAAGGACCGGCAACCGCTAGTCCATACCTTGTGTAGGAGTAATTTGCCAGAAAGCCTCCTTCTTTGCTAATGGTATAACTACTACCAGGACCAAGGACAGGGAGATATATTTCCGCCGTATTGCCGGTAAAATCACGAGGATAAAGCAGAGTGCGCCTATATACTACAATGGGGTCTCCGCCACTGGGGTTAGGCACAGAGCCGAAAATGAGTACCGAGAACATAAAATCATCAGGGATGGGTATGCCGGGAGGTGGAGTGAAATTAAATGCTTTAGTAATTGTCATCCTCGTTTGAATCTGCAACGTCATACGCCCATTATTACCGAGGCGTTGAATCTCTGTAGCGCCAGAGTCTGCGCTGAGGAAAGCCCATGCCCATGGCGATGTGCCTGTCGGGCCTGTTATATTCGGTGTTTTGAGCAGTTGTGTTCTGTCTATGACTCCGGCATAGTACCTGTTTAGTACACCCGGCTGGAAGAAAGCCTGTGACAGATTGCCATAAACATTGGCACCTACCGCTGCGCCATTGGCACCGCGCCAGCGGTTGGCGTAGAAGAAGAAAGAGTTCTCGCCGGGTGCCCTAAACGCATTTGCATATGCCTGATTCACTCCGTAGTTGAGCCTATCATAATTCGGGCCGACCGAATAAACAACACGGATGGGTGGTACTTTCTTTACGTTGATTCTGGGGCGACCTGTGGGATCCAGCTCAGGAGTGCCGTCCGCCTGAAAAACAGGTTCAACGGCACGCGCCGGAGTGAGAGCCGCCGGAATATACCATCTTATAACTTGATCGCCTGTAAGCAAATGGCTAATCACAGGATAAGAACCGGTCACCATGTTTTGAATAGGACCGTCAGTCAGCGCTGTGATGACTTGGAATGGGATGTACATCAAATCCCTGAAGTTTTGTTCGATTGTATCAAGAACTTCGCCTTGCACTCCGTATAAATCTACTCTGATTACCGCGCCCGAGGGCGGCGCAGCAGGTGCCCCACCAGCATCGTATGCGCTGGCGAGAAAAACTCCGTCCGCATCTGCAAAATAGCTAATCCTGTTACTAAAATTGGTGGCAGAGGTGAAAGAAAGCGCACCCGATGCCCTATTTCCGGCGATTAAAGCATTAAATTGCGCCTGATTAATGCCGGTATGTGCATGGAGAATGTTGAATAAAACAGCTTCTGCGGTGCTCGGAGCAACAATGCTGTTATTGACGACAGCGCGAGCAAATGTACTGCCGTCGAATTTTCTATTGTTGTGCCATACGCCATAAAAGTTCCGAAACTCCATATATTCACCCAGAACATCTGAGAAAGTAACGTAACCACTGAATTCTTCAGCATCGCCCGTAAGAGTGCTGTAGTTGCCCTGACTCACGATTTGTTGCGTGATTTGCCCGAAAGCATCTCTTAAATCATCACTGTTCATTGCCGTGAAGCTGAGGGTGCTGTAATTGCAGGTTTGTACGAAGTTATTGTTGTTTACTATGTTTTGGACAGGGCGTGACGGATTTGAAGACGACGCGCCCTTGGCTATGACGGGCATTGAGATAGTTCTGTTTGCGCCGCTTCCGTCAGTAAAGTCATTGAGTATTGTGAGCATATTGTAAGTTTGACCACCGGAAGTCTGGGTTACAAGCTGCGCATTGGGGAGTCCGCTTGCCGAAGGCCCATAAGGGTTGAGCATGGCGTTTGCAATGACGGAGTTGACTCCCAAGCCGATAGTGTAAAAACCTATTGTCCTTGAAGCGAGCGTAGGGTCGCTTGGGTCATAGTAATGGTCGCGCACCAGTTGCCTGACATATGATGCAGTCATTATAGTGAGTGCGGTAAGTCCTAAATCTCCCGTAGAACCGTTGCCGACTGTGTAGTCATAGGTAGTGCCGGTAAATCCTACCTTGCCGTCAAGTCTGTAATCGAGCCAGGCATATGTCGGCTCACCGTCTGTCATGAGGACTATATTGGGTTTGCGTGTCACCCAGTTAGGCACTGCTGATGTGCCGAGGTTAATCATTGTGCCGCCGGCAACCTGCCCCTGCGGTACGTTGAGCAGGACTTGCGCTCCAAGACGGATGCCGAGTTGAGTAGGAGTGCCGCCGTCAACGGTAAATGATGATACTATCGGTGCGGCTGTACCTGTTTGAGCGGTGGCGTTGACGTTAACAACGGGTATGGATGGAGACATATTTGCGGTGAAGAACCTGCCGCCCGCTCCGCTGTTGTACCGTCCGAGGGCGAGGACATTTTCAAATCTGGCGTGGTTTTGTCCACCGACCGCTCTGCCGCCGTAAACGACAAGAGCGACCCTATTGTTCGGATCAGCATCCATGAGCATCTGTATAGCATCGTTGAGGGCATCAATGAGTACCTCGATGCGTGAACGCCCATCGCCCGGAACTGAATTCACATGCATACTTCCGGATACGTCTATAACGAAAACAGTGTCGGATGGTTCAACGATGATATCTCTGATGTTAATAGTTTGGCTGAGCGCAGACAGGGTCACCAACAGCTCGTCCGGTTGTGCGATAATACTATCAACAGTGCCGCCAAGGCCATCGTAGATAAATGCTTTGTTTGCATTTACGGACTTGTCTGTCCAAATACGTCCGTCATTTGCAGTGGAGTTTAGAAATACGTTGCCTCCACCCACAGATATTTGCGGAGGGTTAATAAAGATAATGTTTGAGGTGTCAACGTCAGACACCTTGCTTCGTATGTTTATGCCTTCGCGTATGGGGAGTCCACCGGTCTGAAGGGTAGTAAAACCGATAGCAGAGGCTTCATCCGGAGATTCCAAGACAAACAAAAACACCGAACAAACCATCGTGAGAGCCAGGACCATGCTTATCACTTTTTTAAACATTAAGATACCTCCCGAAATATTGGAGACAGGGTAGCTCCATTTGTTTCGTATACATTTACCTTTGTTGATGAAATTATGGCCGTGAAGATGTGTGTATTCCTTTTTTTCGTAACATAGGGAACGATTTGCAATCGTTCCCTGTACTTCTTTTGATAACTGTTTACTCAGCAACCATGGCGAGCCTAGAATCTCCGTCTCACCGATTATGTATATTAATTTGTGCCCGATTATAGCATAATTTATGGAATAAGTCAATAGTTTATGGAAAAAATATGAAAAAAGTATGTATAATTAGTTGCGATAATCTGTAACATAATATTGAGTTATGATGCTTATGGGGTTTTTTGAGACAGCCGCTCTTGCTTGAATCAGTGGAAATGAGTATAATGGATGCGTGAGACCAAAATTATGAAAGGCGAGGTAAGTCGTTATGAAGTCATACCGTAAGGAGTTAACCTTTAATACAAAAACACGGAGAGCGTTTGTAAACATTACGCCGCAGATTGACACGGCACTTGCCGAGAGCGGAATCAAGGAGGGGCTGTGCCTTGTCAATGCTATGAATATAACAGCCAGCGTGTTTATCAACGACCATGAGAGCGGGTTGCACCGTGACTTTGAGCGATGGCTTGAAAACCTTGCTCCTGAGAAACCTCACAGTCAGTACGACCACAATGGTTATGAGGACAACGCGGATGCGCACTTGAAACGATCTGTCATGGGGCGCGAAGTTGTCGTGGCGGTCACAAACGGGAAGCTCGATTTTGGCACTTGGGAGCAGATTTTCTACGGTGAGTTCGATGGAATGAGAGACAAGCGTGTGCTTGTGAAAATCATCGGCGAGTGATGTGATGTTTTTCAGTTAATAAACAGTTATTGGTCATATGCAGTTCCCGCAGATACCGGGCAATTTGCTCCGCTTTTTTGCGAGCCAGAGAGCATTGCGCCCTGCTCTCGCAAAAAAGACTCCGTAAACCGCCCGGCATCTGCTATGCTGTGACTTGTAAAAATAAAAAGTTACTATCTTGCTGCGAAGAATTCTTCCAGTTGTCTGTGCAGCTCTGCTTCAAAGCGGTCAAAGCCGTTTGCCCGGAGTGCAGCTGCAAAGGCTTCTGTTCCTGCTCTGGGTTCGACTGCGCCAACTTCTAATGATTGTCCGAACTCATCCCAGACTGCGGAGAGGGCAGACATCTCCGTCAAGACGTTTGCCGGGTCAAATGTGAAACCGAGGAATGTCACGGGAATGCCTGCTGCATTGTAGGCAAGGAAGCCTTCCAGATAATCGGGACCTTCGGTATCAAGCGGTGAGAAAGTGAATACGTTGCCCATGCCGAAACGCCACGGAGCGTACCTATCTCTGCCGCCGGGAAGACGTGTCAAAGTGCCGTCTGCATTGCGGGTATGGTGTACGCCTTCAACACCTTCAACCAGTATGTCTGCAAGAGTTTGGTCTGTGTACCATGCGTTCATAAACTGAACTGCGGCTGCTTGGTTGCGTGAGTAAACAGAAACAGCAAAGCCTGAACCTGTTGCAGAAACTGTTGAGACGATTGGGTTGCTCATGCGTGGGAAGCGAGCATCAATGCCGCGTGATGCCGAGGCTTGAGTTGTGTGACCATAGGCATAGACTGTGGTTGCAAAGAGATATTCACCGGCTTCTCTCTGATCAATGAAAACACTTGCAGCTTCACCGGGGATTGCTGCGCGAGGATCTATGAAGCCTTGATTCCAGAAATGATGCAATCTGTCATATACCCGTAGTGTCAGTTCATTTTCAATTGCCAGACCGGGCAGAAAATCTGTCGGCTCAGCGGGGTTATTGGGATCGAACGTGAAGTGCATCAAATCTGCGCCTGTCAGGTCAGTGTCACCATTGGAAATCATACGTGCCCAGCCGCCACCTTCCATTGCGAGTGGGAAGAATGTCGGGCCGTATTCGTCTTTTGCTCTTTGCATTGCCTCTTCAAAGAGAGGGTCAAAAATAACATCGTAGTTAATGCCATCCATGTCAAAAAGATCATCAAAATCGATGCCGAGACCGCTAAGACGGGTGTTGTTGACATCCCATGTGTATAGCTGTGCAAAATCTTTGTAACCGGGGATACCGTAGATACCGAAGCCTTGCGGTCCGTTTACTGCAAATGCATCCCACAGAAATTCAGGCACGGCGGCGAGCATATCTTGGCCATACTGTGCAAGCAGGTCGTTATTGGGATCGTCCAAACGGACAAAGTTGCCTCTTGTAGCATTTGGTGCATAAAGTAGTCCCCATGAGCCTGTCCAGAAGATATCGACTGACGTATCTCCCGTATCAAGAGCGATTTGTGCCTCCTCCTGCATACTCCATCCGCCTGACCATATCGGGTTTATGGTGATGTTAAGGCCTAGTTCTTGTAATCGAGCGTTTGCGGCTGCGATAACATCGGAATCATCTGTTGCAGAGCCACCCATGAACCAGATGGTAATCTCTGTGGCAGGACCATCCACGGCAGGGGGAGGTGTGGGGTCGTCGGGTGTTTCATTTTGCGCGGGCGGCGCAGTATCCGTGCCGGGGGCGGGTGCCGGTGTGTCTGCCGGAGCACATGCAGCAATCAGCGCAAAAACCAGCAAAAGGCTTATTACTATCATTGATAGTTTCTTCATTTTTTTCCCTCCAATTTTCGTTTCCATAGTTTCCGGTCTCCTTTACTTGGCGCTGATAAAAATTCAGCACCGGTGTTGATTGTTGAAAGCCGAATTTTATTAACCCTGCTTTCTGAATTATAGCAAATAGCGTTTGCGCTATCCCTTGACGGCTCCGACGGTAAGTCCGGTCACGATATATCGCTGGAAGAAGGGATATGCACAAGCTATCGGCAACACTATTAGTACGGCAAGTGCCATTCGGAGTCCCTCGCTCGGAAGTGCTGCAAAGTCGATGTTTGCATCGCCAATCATTTGCAGATTGCGCCTGACAAAATCCACATTTTGTTGGAACTCCATGAGTAGGTATTGTAATGGGAACAGGGTCCTGTCGCGGATGAAAAGCATAGCCAGCCACCAATCATTCCAGTAGCCGATTGCTGTGAGCAATGCAACGGTGGCAAGTCCCGGTTTAACAATGGGAACGACTATAGAGAGGAGTGTCCGAAATTCACCCGCACCGTCGAGACGGGCAGATTCTATAAGCGTTTCCGGCACGGCTGAGGATAGGAATGTGCGAAGTATGATAACATGAAACGGCAATATGAGCGACGGGATTATAAGTGCCCAGAGCGTGTCCCCAAGTCCGAGCAGGTTGCGGATGACCATGACGGTTGGAACCAGACCGCCTCCGAAGATCATTGTTATGAAAATAAATATGGCAAAGAAGTTTCTAAGCGGATAGTCGCGGCGGTATAGCCCGTATGCATATAATAGAGATACAAACATTGAGAGCAAAGTGCCTACTACAGTTACTAAAAAGCTTACGCCATAGCTACGCCACAGGACATTTCCCATAGTAAATGCTGCGGCAAATGAGTCTGTTGAGAGCTCAGCAGGGAAGAAGGAGTAGCCGTATATGCGCAGGCTATCAGCACTTGTAAAGGATATGATTATTATGAAGATAAATGGAAGGATGCAAAGCAGTGCAAACGCACCAACTAAGACATTAATTGCAACCTCGGCCGGTCTGCTCACCTGATTGCTGCGAAATTTTCTTTTCTTTTTGTTATTAATTACTGTACTGCTCATATCGGTTCTCCATTTAATGGGTGTCTTGTACTATCTCGCTCATGTGCCTAAATCAATGCGTTTTCCTTATCCACCTTGCGGACTATGGTGTTTGCTGCCATGATGAGGATGAAGCCTACAAAGCTTTGGAATAATCCGGCTGCTGTAGACATACCGACTGACATTGTTTGCATTGCCCGAAATACGTAGGTGTCAAAAACCTCGGTTACACTCATAAGCGGTCCCATGTTGTTAGGCACGTTCCAGAAGAGCCCAAAGTCTGCATTGAAAATGCGGCCTATAGCCATAATAAATAGTATTATTATCATCGGCTTAATGCCGGGTATTGTGATAGACCAGATTTGCCGCCATTTTGAAGCACCGTCAATCGCAGCAGCTTCATACTGTTCTTGATCGATGCCCTTTATTGCGGCAAAGTAGATTATGCAGTTAAAACCCAGATTTTTCCACAAATTTGCCCCTGTGAGAATAAACGGCCACGGCTCAGTTTCGTGGTACCAGTTGCGGATATCTGAAAATATTCCGAAGTGTGGTGCCAGAAAAGCGAACACGAAATAGCTTGCCACCACCCAGCTTATGAAAAACGGGAAAAACATCAAGGTTTGCCATGCTTTTGCGAGAAATGGTTTTGTGATTTCATTTAAGGCAATAGCAAGTGCAATCGAAAGTACTGTAGTCAGTATGATAAACACAAGGTTGTACCCAATGGTGTTTCTAATCATGTTGAAGGCGCGGTCGGTGGCGAAAATAAATTCAAAGTTGTCAAGCCCGACAAACCGGCTGTTGATAATGTTGTTTATGAGTGTCGGGTTTGGGGGGTGCGGGCGGTAGTCCTGAAAAGCCATTATTATGCCGCCCATGGGAAGATATCTGAGGATAAACAGCCAAAGGAACCCCGGGAGCATCATAATTGTTATAGCAATCGTCTTTCTGTGTTTTGCACGAAACATAGTACACCTTCCTAAAGAAAAACATACACATTAACCAATAGATACCCCGTATTATAGACCTAAAGATATGAAATGTCAACATAATAACAAAAAAGTAATAATTAATTAGAAAAAATGTCATAATTTATTTTTTTAGTGCAATTTACACCCAAATGGCAACGTTTTAGCCTTATTCGGAAGTATAAATTATAGCTTTATATACAAATTTAGGTTGAATTTAATTCAAAATTTGTTAAAATATAGTTTTAAATATGCTTTGTCGAGTAAAAAAAATATGACGGGAGCAAGGAGTATGAATAGATTCCCCGGTTATCCTCTGACAGAGACATGGTTTCCGCAAGGTGACTTTGCAGATCTCACGATGTATCATTTTGGGCGCCACCATTGTAATCCGAACTATTCCGTTGGTCCGTTAATGACATGGAATCATTATTTGTTTCATTATGTAGTTTCCGGAAAAGGAGTATTCTATGTGGCGGATGATAGCGGGCAGCTAAAGAAATATTTTCTGCAATCCGGGCAAGGATTTATGATTTGGCCCGGTCAGCTCTGCTCGTACAAATCTGACGAACTCGACCCGTGGGAGTACGCGTGGGTAGAATTTAACGGAACAAAGGCAAAAGAGTTGGTGCGCAGATCGGGTCTTGCTTATAATCACCCGATTTATCTGAGCGAGGATAGTGAGAGGCAGGAGTTGATGGAATCCTCGCTTTTTAAGATTATTCATAACGCACATCTTCCATCAATGGAACTTCTGGGTTACTTTTATATTTTCCTCAGTAATCTCATTTCGTCATCATCTCAGCACAAGCTGATTATTGAAGGGTCCGGTAGGGAGACTCATCTTAAAAAGGCTTCAGAGTATATAAGACAAAATTATCAGCGAAGCCTGACTGTGCAGGACATCGCTGATCATTGTGAGATTCATCGCAGCTATTTGTTTCAGCTTTTCATGGAATCGCTCGGTATTTCTCCCACTCAATTTTTAATAAGGCACAGAATGAGAAAAGCCGGCGAGCTCATGCGAACCACCGGTTATTCGATTGGGGAGATAAGTTCACGTGTGGGTTATTCAAATCAAATGAATTTCAGCAGAGCATTCAAGCGGAGCACGGGCTTCACACCGCGTGAATGGAAAAAGAGCAATGTAAAGTAGTTTATAACCTACAGCATTATTTGGTGCTGGTGGCCGGAATCGAACCGGCACGGGATATTAACAGTGTGATAAATTTCTTCGCCACGGAAGCTACTTTTTCTCTCTATCTTGGCTATCAATTAGTTTTCTCAAAGCTTTATCAAAGGTATGTATTTCTGCATTTTCTGCTTCGGCATATCCTGCAAGAACACAGTCCACAAAATCCATTTTTCCCAGACCATAATTTTGCAACCCCAACAGAACAGCCTCACGATGCGGCACTGCCACGTTTGGAGCATCAATAAAGTCAGTAAGTTGCGCTACTACATCGTTTCGAGCTGCATTATACACTTTCTCAAGCACATAAACAACTTCGCACAGCACCTCAATTGGTATATGAATGTGGTTGTTATCTATGATTTTCTCTGCCTGAGCAGATAGCTTCTCGTTGTCTGAGAGTATATATCGGAGGACGATATTTGTATCAACTATTTGCATACTTCTCCCTCACAGATTCAGCCCACGCATCTTTTTCCATGTGCGATAGTTCAGGGTTAGCATATTTACTAAGGCATCCTCTTAGGGATTTGCGCTGATGTGTTTTACTTGTTCTTCTATCAGCAAGAGAAACAACAATTTCAACTTTTTTATTCTCAAACTTTTTGGGCAAAGGTATTATGCCATTTAGTTGTGTGCTATCAATAACTTGTCTAACAGCTTCCATCTCAAACACCTCCGGCAGTAATCATAATATTTGATGTGTTCAGTATACCACACTGCAAGCAGGACTTCCACAAAAATGTGTTAACTAATTTTTCTTATGATTTGTTATTATGTCAGTAAAACAAAAAAGCCACGAACCCATTGCAAATTCAAAGCTTTTCTTGGTGCTGGTGGCCGGAATCGAACCGGCACGGGATATTATCCCACGGGATTTTAAGTCCCGGGCGTCTACCTGTTCCGCCACACCAGCATACCGAGGCATTATAGATATTAATATACATTTTAAGAACCGCAGCAGAACTTTTCAGCTATTGCTGAAGTTTCGGAATAAAGCATTGTTTTCACAGATAATGGGCAATTTGCTACGCTTTTTTTTGCATCTATCTTCGCAAACAGCCCATTATATGTTATAGTGTGTGTAGGACTAAAAATCGATACCCAGTGAGGACATTAGTTTTTTCAGTGATGGCATATCGGGGAGCATTAATACATTTGCACTTGTTGTCTTGCCTTCAATCTCCAATTCGTTTTTCATTACAAGCAAGGAATCTCCAATATTGGCAAAATAGATGGATGGTACACTCATTATAGAGCCCAGCATATCCAGGGTGGCTTCGGGGGGCGAGATGTCAATAATCAAGTCGGTCATTTCCGCAACAGCGGTTACAAATGAGGCAGACATAATGTTTGAGCACTCATTGATGATGGAGTAGCCCATCTCGTCGATTTCTTCGTGGCTGGTGATTTCAGTACCCATAAGCATATTGACCAAATCGCAGACAACCTCAACTGGCAATAAAAACATCATCATGCCTTCTATGCCTTCGGTTAAGAACAAAAGTGTTCCAATCATTATAGTCTCAGGTCCACCGAGATAGTCAATAGCTTCATTGAAGCCCATAATATGGATATCCGGAATTTTTATATCGATAGTTTGACCTACCATACGCGACAGTGAAGATGCCGCATTACCTGAGCCGATATTTGCAATCTCCCTTAACACATCCTTGTGTATCTCGTTCATACTTTCAAGAGCATCCATAGATTTACCTCCGCTACTTCTTTAATCGTTATTGTAGCATACGAATGTGACACTTTCAAGTAAATAGTTTGGAAATATATTTAATTATGGATAATAAAGGCATATTTTTTGGAACAAATGAAATCAAACACCTAAAGACGGCAGGTGTGTTTACGTCTTCTAAATCCAGAGGGCAAAATTTTTTGGTTGATGCAAACATTCCGAAAAAAATTGCAGAACATTCCGGAATTAACTCATCAAATGTTGCGTTTGAGGTTGGAGCGGGTTTTGGTGCTTTGACTGCAGAGCTTACAGGGTTAGCTGCCCATGTTGTTGCTGTTGAACTTGACCGTCGTCTTGCTTCGATTTTGCGGGATATGTTTGCCGATGTTTCCAATATCAGCGTTCATGAGGGGGACATCTTGAAGGTCGATATAAATAAGATGCTTGAAGAGCTTTTGCCGAAAAGCTTTGCACAATGCGAGGTTCATGTCTGTGCAAATCTGCCGTATAACATAACCACACCTGCCATTTCAACACTTGTTGAAGCAGATGTGTTCAAGTCGCTTACTATCATGGTTCAAAAAGAGGTTGCGGAACGTTTGGTTGCAAGACCCGGCACTTCGGATTACGGGGCATTTTCAGTTTTTTCAGGGTATCATACTGTACCTGAGATTCTTTTTGATGTTTCGCCTGAGTGTTTTTATCCTCGTCCGAATGTCACTTCGTCAGTGCTCAGAATGGCTATTCGCGAGAAGAAGTTCTTGTCCGGTGAGAGGGAAAAGTTCTTCTTTCGCGTGGTGCGAGCCGCGTTTTCGCAGCGCCGCAAGACTTTAGTAAATGCTTTGTACTCTGCGTTTGGGAGCACTTACAGTAAAGAGGATATATCCGGTGCTGTCTGTAAGCTGGGTCTCGGCGAAAAGGTGAGAGGGGAAATGCTCGGCATTGACGAATGGCTGCAACTTTGTAACTATTTGTTAATGATTCTTGACAATGGGCAGTAAATGTAGTAGAATATCGCAAAGAAACACTTAAAATGAAAAGGATGTATCTATACTATGGCGATTGTCAATGAGATAAAGTGTGCAAGATGCGATCGGAAGTATTCGGGTGTGCGTAGCCGATGCCCATATTGTGGAGCACGCCGTATCGGGCGTGGTAAATACTCAGAGAACACAGATAACTCCAAGGGCAAAATGCTTATAAGTGTTCTCATTATGGCAGCGTTTACTGTGGCTGCGGGAGTGCTTTTATTCACAACACCACCGGTTGATGCGCTAGAGCCGATTCCGGAAGAAGATGAGCCTTTACTGTCTGATAATATTGAAGATGACATAGATCGGCTGCCGGGCATCTACGCTCCGGCACCGGATACTACTATAGATGACCCGGAACCATCTCCGGAACCGCCGCCACCTATAGTGGTCACAAATGTGCAGATTAGATACGGTACCGGTCTTGCAGGTGCACCGCATGATCCTCGCGAGCTTACTCAGCGGCTTGGGCAGCCTATTGAGTTTAGGGCCAGAATAGAGCCGCCGGGACTCGAAAACGAAGTCGAAATTATATGGGAGAGCACAAATCCTGATGTATTTGAGGCTATTCCTGTTATTGTTGATGTTGGCGGTGCCGCTGTTGGCGTTAGAGTCACAGGTCTGTCGAGGGGCAATGCCCACCTTGTACTAAGAGTAGGAGATGTGGAGGACAGAGTACTCATTAGGATTTCCTAATGGTAGTGCGAGTACAAGATTTTGTATCCTTATTTACCGCTTGTCTGCTTATTTACCATAGCGCTATATAGTTCATTTTTAGAGCAGTTCGTATCGAGAGCTGCTCTTTTTACGGCATCTTTAAGTGATAGCCCGCTGTCCATAAGCAGTGTGGCTGCTTTAAGTGCTTTTTTTAGTTTGTCCTCATCAGAGGCATGGGAACTTTTATATCCTTCTACTACCAGCACAAACTCGCCGCGAGGCGGGTTTTGCTTAAAATAGGCAACTGCTTCAGAGAGGGGAAACCGCAAAGTCTCCTCATAGAGTTTGGTGAGTTCTCTTGAAATGGAGATATTTCTCTCACCAAAAACCGCCAGCATATCTGAGAGCGTGTAAGCGAGCTTGTGCGGGGCTTCATAAAAGACCATGGTGCGGTTTTCTGTTTTGAGCGCTACAAGTTCCGCCTCGCGCTTTTTTTTCTGCGAGGGAAGAAAACCTTCAAATGTAAACCGGGCGGCACAGAGACCTGAGAGAGCCAGTGCGGCAACAGCCGCATTTGCACCGGGTATGGCGGCAACTTCAATGTTTTGGCGTATGCATAACTTGACCAAATCTTCGCCCGGGTCGCTGATGCCCGGTGTTCCTGCATCTGTGACCAGTGCGCAGTTTTCGCCTTTTAAGATACGCTCTATGATTTTGTCTCCGCTTTCACTGCGGTTGTGATGGTGGTAGCTAATCATTTTTGTTTTTATTTCGTAGTGTGTCAGGAGTTTTCTTGTAACTCTGGTGTCTTCTGCCGCTATAAAGTCTGCACTCTGAAGTGTTTTCAAAGCGCGCTGTGATATGTCGCTTAGGTTTCCTATCGGTGTTGCTACCAGATATAGTTTTCCTTGTTTCATTTTGAGTACCTTTAGGTGAATGGTGCTAAAATTTTTATCTATGATATATTCTATTTACTTCATCGCTGTCGGTGTCGTCATTGTTTTTTAGTATTAGGGGAGCTTCTATTTTAAGTGATGGCTTGCCACCCCTGCGCCCTTCTACCAGTATTAGGCTAGGTGGGGAGTCTGCTTTGTTTTGAACCAGCCTCATTCGTTTTGGCTCTATACCGTGTTTGTTCATGGCACGAAATATGTCACATAGCCGCTCGGGTTTATGCACAAGCGAAAAGGAGCCGCCCCAGCGGGTTAGATATCCCGCAGCTTCCATGATGTTGTCCAGTGAGCAGGATGTTTCGCTGCGCGCTGCTGCACGATTTGGGTCATATGATAGTGCGCCTGTTCCCGATGCGTAGTATGGGGGATTTGTTACTACAAGGTCATATGCGCCGGACCTGAGAAATTCACGGTGCTTGCGTATATCTGATTCTATCACGTTGATTCTGTCGCTCATGCCGGATAGCTCTGCGCTCTTTCTTGCGCATTCTGTGGCATCAGGCGACAGCTCTACTGCATCGACTGTTAAACCCGGATTAAATGTTGCGAGCAGTATAGATAAGACACCGGAGCCGCATCCCAGATCTGCAGCGAGTGTTTTCTTTTTTACACCCGAATTGTTTGCAAAGTATGCCAGTAACACCGAGTCGGTTCCGATGCGGTATACGCCCTTTGCATTGACAAATCTGGGTCCTCCATGCCATAGCTCATCTGCCATTATTTCACTCCTAACAAAAAACTGCCGCTCTATAATTTAGGCACGGCAGCTTTTTATTTTTATGGGATGTTATTCAGAAATTGCATCCACGGGGCATGACGGTACACATGCACCACAATCAATGCATGTGTCGGCATTGATTACATAGTGAGGATCACCGGGGGCGATGGCATCGACAGGGCAGTCGCCTACACATACGCCACATGATACACAGTCGCTGTTAATAGTATAAGCCATAAGATTACCTCCTAATTGTTGTAATTGTAATTTTACCACGAATTTTGCAAAATGCAATAGTTATTTCACCAAAGTTACTTCACCAAAGCCGAAATCTCTTTGCGGCCGGGGTGCTCGGCTGTCAGCATCATTTCAAACAGTGCTGACTCGAGAGTGGTGACGACTGCGCCTGCCTGTGCCATACGCCTGCGGGCATAGTCAAAGTCTGAAGTTTTTCGGGAGCCTGTACAATCGGCGATGAGATATACATTGTAATCGGCATCCAGTAGATTCAAGACGGTTTGCTGCACACATATGTGGGCTTCAACTCCTGTTACCAAAATATGACTTTTGCCGGCTTTCCTGTGGTTATCGATTTTTTCTTTGATGCCATCGTCCATGTAACAACTAAAAGCAACCTTTTCAAATGGCTCAAACTCGCCAAGTGCTTCACTGATCTGCGGCACGGTTGAGCCGAGTCCTTTTGTGTACTGCTGGGTAACAAGTGTAGTTACCCCAAGAAGTTTGCATCCTTTGATGAATTTTGCAGAGCGCTCAAGCAGAGCTTCACTGTCATGGATTACAGGCATCATGCGCTCTTGAAAGTCAACGACTAAGAGTAAAGTGTTTTCTGTTTTTAGCATTTAATTCACCTCTGCTTCATTCTATCGCTTTAGCCATGCGCTGTCAATGACGATTTTTTTGTTTTGGGTGGCTCGGGAAGTGGTTTGTTTTTTTGCTAAACCTCAAAATTATGCATTTCTATTGACATTTTGTGCAGATTCTGCTATCTTGATATGTAGTTAGATAAGACTAACTGCATACAAAAATAACCAATAAATGCAGTTGAAAGGAACATTGACATGATTCATAAAATTCTTGTTACAAAAAAAGCATTATTCTTTCTCGGAGGTGCTGCGGCTGCGATTATAGGCAGCAAAGCTCTGAAAAGTGAAACGAGCCGTAAGTTATGTGTTAAAGGGCTTGCCGCAGGAATGAAACTGAGAGATGAAGCGATTGAAACACTCCACAACATCAAAGAGGAAGCGGCTGACATATACCACGATGCGAAGAAAAAAGCTAAAGAAACTGAATAACCATGCGCTATAAGATAATCTATGACGAACCGGGCAGACTGCGGATTCGCGCGGGTCGAGATACATTCACGACAGAGCAGGGATACGGCATTGAAAAGCTTATTTTAATGAGTCATGCGGCAATATCTGTCGAAACAACACCTGCCAACGGTGGGGTTTTGGTATGCTACAAGCCCGAGTTTAGAGAGCATATATTTTCTCTGCTTGACGGTCTCGAT
>WQTE01000016.1 GCA_009786445.1 Oscillospiraceae bacterium
ACGTTGATGCGCATTGTAGACATATCATTTGCCTTGCGATATTTAGCAAAGTCGATGTCTACCCATGTCACAAGTTCCCCTGCTTCATGATGTGGTTCGACATACACGTTTAGTGTGTATTTATCAATGCTTTTTTGTGATCATATAAATATTTTCGCTTAATTTATTGTGCTATTTTTTGCAAATGTAAAAAGCCTAACAAGAACATACCGGATTCTTGCCAGGCTTTGTGTGCTACAGCTTATGTCCTTCTCTAATCTTTTTTTAGCATTTTCCCGACACGTTTGTCTTTGTTGAAAAGTAGCCACAGTAGTTGGGGTAAACAACTGTGTTTACATTCGAGCGAGGTTGAGCAAGTCCCGCATTGTACACCCAGACATTCAAGTCTCTTAGTCATAGCGAGAAAGTTGCTTCTCCAGCATATAGGATGAAACTTTTCATCGCTGAATATCGGACTTTTAACCGCCCTCTGAAATACATACTCGCTCCCAAAATCATTTCTATTCAGTACTACGGCAAAGCGATGGAATTTTGCCTGCTTTGATAACTTGATGATTCTGTTAATGAGAAGCTCATGCAGCTGCTCTACCAATTCTCCTTCAGCACTTGGCTCTGTGCCGAGATTTCTTAGCGACTGTCGTACAGAGGGCTCAAAATGCATTAATTCGTAGTGAAGTGGCTTTACAGAAAGCAGCGCACTAAGATACTCTACATTTTCATGTAGTGCTCGTTCATCTTCTGATGAGTTCTTTATGAAAACGACTAGCCAATTTCGTGGCGACCCGATAAATAGCTTATTTCTCATATTCTCACAATCCTTTAACGAGTGCTTCCCCTCTTGCTAACAGGTTTAGCTTACAGCAAACAGTTCAGGTATATGTGGTCATACTACATAAAAACACACTGTCTGAATTTGTTTATGCCCAAACAGCAGTTTTTGATATGCATAGATAATATCATCTTTTAGTCACATTTGTCAACAAAAACTTGTGAAATATATACATTTTTTGACAATGCTGCCTTGTGAAATATATACAAAAACGGATGAAGTTATATTACGCCATGCATCGTTTAAGTTTTTGTTGTGCTATTTTTTGATATAGTGTAAAATATGCGAAAAGAGTTTATAACTTTCCGAAAATTGAGAGGTGAGAGTATGAGTTTACTTACTCCTTGGAAGATTGCTGAAATTACCGGCGGCAGGTTTATTGGTACACAGGCGCAGTGTGATGTCTCTGTGGCAGGAGCGGTGCGAGATAATCGTGATGTGCTGCCCGAAAATCTTTTCATATGTATAAAAGGGGCGAGGGTTGATGGCCATGATTATGCAAATGATGCCTTTGACAGAGGCGCCGCTTGTTGTCTTGCCGAACGCGAGATACCCGATGCAAAAGGACCTTATGTGTTGGTCGAGTCAACACTTGTCTCACTCAGAGTGCTTGCCGCCTATTACAGGAGTTTATTTGACATACCGGTTATCGGGATAACCGGCAGCGTGGGAAAGACCTCGGCGAAGGAACTCATTGCCGCGGTTCTCGGCGCGAAGTTTAATGTGCATAAAACAGATATGAACCTAAACAATGATATTGGGGTGCCTCTTACCCTACTGTCGCTGAAGGAGAGCCACGAAGTTGCTGTTGTTGAAATGGGGATAAGTGATTTTGGTGACATGACAAGGCTTGCAATTATGGCGCGTCCTGATATTTTTGTTATGACTAAAATAGGTTATGCACATATAGATATGCTTGGCGACCTGCAAGGAGTTCTAAAAGCAAAGACCGAAACTTTTCCGTATATGAAGCCAAGCGGCATTGCAGTTATGAATGGTGACGATGAACTCTTGCGCGGCTTTGATACGGGTAGGAAAACATATACTTTCGGTCTTTTGGAGCATAATAACTACCGCGGAGAAAATGTTGAAACACAAGGCGTTGACTCGACTACTCTTGACATGGTCAGTGCAAAGGGACGATTTGACGTGACTATTTCTGCATACGGCAGCCACCTTTCGGCTCTTGCCCCTGCCGCTACCGCTGTAGCTGACCTCTTAGGGCTGTCCGGGGATGAGGTGCGGCGCGGTTTTGCATCTTACACATCTGTTGACGGCAGGGCGAAGGTCTCTTCTCATGAAGGGATTACTCTCGTTGACGACTGCTATAATGCTAATCCCAACTCTGTGAAAGCCGCTCTCACCTCGCTATCTTCGCTCTCGGGAAGGCGTGTTGCCGTTTTAGGTGATATGTTAAGCCTGGGTCAGCACTCGAAACAAATGCACTATGATGTCGGTGTCTTTGCGGCACAGTGCGGCATTGAACTTCTGGTGTGTCAGGGAGAGCAGGCAACGTTTTTCTGCGAGGGATACAAATCTGCCGGTGGCACATCGGCCGAGCATTTTGAGCATTTTGAAAAACTTTTGGAGAGTTTGCCGAATATGATAAAAAAAGGTGATGCCGTTCTTGTGAAGGCATCACGTGGTATGCATTTTGAAAGGCTATTGCCTGTTTTTTCTTGAAACTCAGATGCAACTGTTACTTTCCGTTTGTAGGGTCTTGACGGAATGACAGGCTGACTTCAAAGCTGTCTCCTTCTACGGCTTCGTCGATTGTAAAGAATATTATGTCTTGTCTCGGTACGCCGCGTTCTGTCAGCTCGTTTATCACTGCGTTTACGATATTTAATCTGTCACCTTCGACAAGCCGTGGGAACTGAACTATAATTCTTGAGTTTGCGGTATTTCGCGGCGATGCAAGGAACTCTCCGATTGCTGCCGATGTCTCTGCATCAAGTGCATTTTGTATGCCGGGGAAATATACAAAAGCCATTGTGCCTGCGGCTACATTAAGACCTACGAGCCCCTGCTCAGGGGGGTCGCTTTGCGATGAATCGGATGAATCAGACGAATCAGAATAGTCCGACGGATTGGACGGATTTGGTGCTCCATTTCCTTCTTCTGCGGCATCTCCGGAGTCGTTTCCGCTTTCCGTGTCATCGGTTGCTAGTTGTTCGCCCTCGACGGTTTCGTTTTCAGGAACTGTGGGGTGGAGACCGCCGCCATCCGGCAGAGGTCTTTCTACGATTTCATACGGTGGGTCTTCCGCAGGCTGTGGGGTGGCTTCTGCGATATTCGGGTCTTCATGTGGAGGCTCTCTTACAAGTGCGTTTAAGGATATAACCACAGATGGAATAACCAACACAATCAGTACAAGTAATACCGCAATGATTACCTTACCACGACCTGTAATTTCATAGCCTCTCATGTTAGTTTACCTCACTTTTTTTGTTTGAAGAGAACCAATGCAAGGGACTGCTCATAATATCACATAAAATGAATAATTGCAAAGGTTTTCTATCCTGAAATGAATGTCAAGATTTCTTTTAAGCGCTGAGCTTCGGCTTCTATGGTGAAAAACTGTTTTTTGTGAAGTTCTTTACGGTTTTCGACAAGTCTTTTCATGCGCTGAATCTGTTGCTCTAATGCTTCAAGCTCTGCGTGGCGGGCAGCTACGTAGTCGTCAGTGTGCCTTGCAAATCTTTCTGCGTACTCTTTAAGCATTTTAACGCGGAGAACACCGTCACCCATGAGCAAGTCGTAGTCAAAGCCCGATGCGGTAATTATCTTATTTACAATATCACGGCGAGATGAATCAGGGAGTGAGTCGGGGAGTGTTTTGAGGTATTCCTCAATTAGGTATACGGAGTCTGTTTTTCTTGGCTTGAGTGCAAGCGCATCGTATAGTTCGTTTATGCTGAGGTATCTGTCTGTGTAGTTTTCTACGTGCGAACGTTGCGGTGTGTACGCGGGTTCAGCCTCGGGCAGCTGCGTAGGTGCGCTTTCCCTTTCGCCTCTGAAAGGATTGAGGCTTTCAGCCTGCGGAGCGGGTCTTGGCGGAGCGGGGGGCGGAGTGTATGGTTGCGGCTCGGGGACTGATGGTTCTTCGGAAAATGGGTTTTCCTCCACTGCTGCGGGAGTATATTGTCTTGAGACAGGCTCGGGAGTAACGGCTTGCGCTTGCATTGTTTCTTCTTCGATTGCTTGTTCTTCGGGAAATACCGGAGTTGACATTCCGGGGACTGGTTGCCTTGGTGCGACCTTCACCGGCGAAGAATCGTCAGGCATATCGATTATTGGTTTTATGTCAGGATTTACTTCAGGATTGTAGCGCGTAATGGTATCACTCGTACTTTTACCCGTGTTATCTTCAACTTTTCTTATCAATCCTCTGCGTTCGAGCATTGACTTTAATTTGCCTTCATTTTTCTTTCCTGCCATAGCCCAGACCTCCCGCTTGCTTGTTTTTATTTTTATTTTAATTGTTAAGGAATTCCTTGTCAACGCTGACTCGCTATTCCTAATTTTATGCAAATATATCCCATCTGTCAAGGTTTATTTGCGAAAGACTGGATTTTTCTGTAAATTGTGGTATAATAAACCTAATCTCACTTCGGAAAGGTCTTATTTTTTAATGGCTAAAGAAACTTTTTATATTACAACACCAATTTACTATCCGTCAGCCAAGTTACATATAGGGCACACATACTGTTCTGTGGCGGCTGATGTCATGGCGCGGTATAAACGTATGCGTGGCTACGATGTAATGTTTCTTGCAGGGACAGATGAGCATGGAGTCAATATTGAACAGCGCGCCAAGGCTGCCGGAGTCTCACCTAAAGATTTTGTCGACAGCATAGTCTGCGACGAGGGAGGTATACTCGATCTGTGGAAACTTATGAATATTTCCTATGACCGATTCATTCGTACAACCGACGACTATCATGCCGAGTCTGCACAGAAAATTTTCCGCACTCTATATGAAAAGGGTGATATATATAAGGGTACATACAAGGGTCTGTACTGCACGCCTTGCGAGTCGTTTTGGACAGAAAGCCAGCTTGATGACGGAAATTGCCCGGATTGCGGGCGCGAGGTAAAAAACGCCGAGGAAGATGCATATTTCTTCCGTCAATCCAAATATGCAGATAAGATAATGCAGAAAATAGCAGATTATCTTGAGCCGTCATCGCGTGTTAATGAGATGATGAATAACTTTCTCAAACCCGGTCTTGAGGATATTTGCGTATCGCGCACCTCTATAAAGTGGGGAATCCCTGTTGATTTTGATCCCGAACATGTGATGTATGTCTGGGTTGATGCTCTTTCAAACTATATCACGGCACTTGGCTACGGAAATGACAAATACAACGACTTTGACAAATACTGGCCGTGTGATGTTCACTTTATTGGTAAGGAAATCGTGCGCTTTCACTCCATTTTATGGCAGGGAATGTTAATGGCTCTTGAGGTGCCGCTCCCGAAAAAAGTTTTCGGTCATGGCTGGCTTATATTCGACGGTGAGAAAATGAGCAAGTCAAGAGGCAATGTAGTAGACCCCGTAGTGCTTGCCGAGCGTTACAGCGTTGATGCTCTGCGATTTTTCCTCCTGCGCGAGTACACCTTTGGTCAAGATGGAAACTTTACAAACGATGTACTTCTTAACCGCATCAATTCTGACCTTGCAAATGACATTGGAAACTTGGTCTCCCGCACCGTCTCAATGGTAGAAAAGTATTTTGGCGGCACTTTGCCGACTGATCGGGCGAGTGGTCCTGAGGATAGTGAACTTATCGCTATGGCTGAGAATTTGCACAAGGTTTATGAGAGCAATATGGAGAAATTTGCTTTTCAAGATGCGCTTTCAGAAATTTTCAAAGTGACTTCCCGTGCCAATAAATACATTGACGAAACTATGCCTTGGGTTTTAGCAAAAGATGAAGCCAACAAACCGAGACTGACTGCGGTTTTATATAATCTTCTTGAAGTTTTGCGTATCTGTACGGTTTTGCTGACCCCTGTCATGCCCGATTCTTGTGAGAAAATTCTTGGGTTTATAGGTGCGGCAGATGATGCAAGGTCTTTTGACAGCACTGTATCTTTTGGTACTCTTTCAGCGACTGTTACTGTCAGCAAAGGAGAGATTTTGTTCCCGAGGCTTGATATTAAGAAAGAATTAGAAGCACTTTCGGGGGAAAATTCCGCTTTGCCATGTAAGGAGGAGTTATAATTATGACTGTGCTCATTGCGTTGCTTCTGGGGCTTGTTCAGGGGATTACTGAGTTTCTTCCTGTTTCCAGCTCGGGACATTTAGCTGTGCTACAGAATTTTATGAACGTGCAAGAACCCGACTTGATCTTTGAGGTGCTTGTGCATATGGGAACCCTTGTTTCCATCTTTGTTGTATATAGGATTGAAGTCAGGGATATGATTAGAGACGGGCTGGAGTACATTAGGTTTAAATCTGACTCAAACGCGGATGAACCTGTCTCATTAAAACCTCCCGGNAGAGCGCTTTTGTTTGTATTTATAGGAACTCTCCCGATGTTTGTGGCAGTCTTTTTTGTAAGTAGCATTGAACGCTTATTTTTTAACACGTTTTTCATAGGTTTTGCGTTTCTGATTACGGGAGGTCTTTTGTATGTCTCCTCCAGATTCATTAAACAAGGCAATAAGACCGATAAAACCATGACCATCGCCGATGCACTGATTATTGGTCTGGCTCAGGCTGTAGCTTTATTACCCGGCTTGTCTCGCAGCGGCACAACTATTTCAGTGGGTTTGGCTCGTGGCTTAAACGGTGCTTTTGCAGTAAGATTTTCCCTACTTTTATCGATACCTGCCGTGTTGGGTGCCACCATTGTGACTTTTTACAGAGCAATAATAGAAGGTGCTGATTTCTCTATGATGCACGCATACATCGCTGGTTTTGTTGTTGCTGCGGGTGTTGGATATTTTGCTATTCAGTTTATACGCAGGATTATAGGAAAGCGTAGTTTTGGTAATATTGCGTATTACTGCTGGGGTATTGGTATCGTGACTATTATTTGGTCGTTGATCAGGTTGTAAGGAGTTTAATTAAGGTGGCACAGGCTGGTGAAAAGAAGAAGGCTGCTGCGAGCTCAAGGGCGTCTTCAAGTACTACAAAAAAAATACCGGAAAAACAAAGTGCAGGGCTCGCCAAAGCTCCTCGAAGGCGCGAAATATTGGCGATTGTTTGCTTTGTGCTGGGTATATTTTCGTTTATCGGTTATTTTGATGCCGAACCTGTTTTTATCGGGTTTCTCACCGGTTTTGTCAGAAGGCTAATCGGGCACGGCATTTTTGCACTCGGCCCTGCGCTGATTATGTGCTCGGTGATTTTGATGTTTCACAAGGGGCGCCCAATCCTTTTGCGGACGGTCTGCACTCTTGTGTTACCCGTAATCATCGGAGCGATGGTGCATCTTTTTACTAACACTACAGAGTATGAGTTTTCCTTTGCTATGCTTTCCGGGCTTTGGACAGCAGGTGCAGCTCTTCAGTCCGGAGGCATCATCAGCGGGACTATTGCGGAGCTGTTCATGTGGCTGTTTGGGAATGTCGGGACGGCAATAACACTTATTTTGGCTACAGGTATTCTTGTTTTTATCGCATTTAAGACCACTATTGTCAGAATAATGGAGACTTACAAAAACCGCTCCAGACTGGAATACATTCCACAACCTGCGCCTGTGGTAGAGGAAACACCTAAATATCAAGCTGCTGCTGTACATACTGAGCCGCCGCTCATGCACACGCCGCGACAAGGAAAGCCTTACAGGAGTGCTATCATACCGTCGTGGAAAAAACGGAGGGTTGATATTCCGCTTGATGAGGACGGAGTTCCAATCTCCGATCACTTTGCCGATGACAAAGAAGATGATGAAGTCCCTGATTATGGGTACTTTAAACGTAAATCCGAAAAAATTGATAATAATGATTCCGATGTTAACCAAATCGGCGCTGACGAGGCTAAAGCAGATAACCCCGCTCAAATGGATATGCCTATTGACATTCCGTTTATGGAAGGTAAAATGCGCCGTCCGCCACCCGTTGTTCCTCCAATTATGAGAGAAAGTTTTATGTCATCAGATGAGTTTGAGCCGGGACTTTCGTTGCACGATGAGGCAGTGTCTGACTCTTCAAATGAATCTGAAACTCCGCTTGAGGCTACTGCGGAGCCTAAGAGCGGGCGTAAATCATCTTCAAAATCAAAAGCTGTTCCCGAGAACTTTTCGCCTATTGATGTTCCCGTCGGCTCTTACGCATTTCCGCCACTCTCCATACTTTCAAAGGGCGATCCGAAATCACGTGCCGGCGACAGTGAAGTTAAGCAGAATACAGAGCGTTTGGAGACTGCGTTTAATAGTTTCGGTGTCAATGTTAAAATTTCAAATGCCACGAGAGGACCTTCGGTGACACGATATGAGGCAGCGCTCGAAGCGGGAGTTAAACTCAGTAAACTCACAAATCTTGCGGACGATATTGCACTTTCACTCGGCACCGTAGGCGTTCGTATTGCGGCTATGCCAAACCGTATCTCGACTGTCGGCATAGAGGTTCCGAATAAGGAGATAAGCAAGGTTCATTTGCGTGACGTTCTTGAAACGCCCGAATTTAGCAAAGCTGTTTCCAAGCTGAGCTTTACTATCGGTATGGACATTACGGGAGACCCGATTATAGGTGATATATCAAAACTCCCTCATATGCTCGTTGCAGGTACGACAGGTTCCGGCAAATCTGTCTGCCTCAACTCCATCATACTCAGCATTCTTTATAAAGCATCGCCCGAAGATGTCCGCTTTATAATGATTGACCCGAAAATGGTTGAGTTTAAAGTGTATAACGATATTCCGCATCTTTTAGTGCCCGTCGTCACCGATGCAAAAAAAGCCGCAGGTGCGCTCCAATGGGCGACTTTTGAAATGATGAAACGCTATAAACTCTTTTCCGAAACCAATGCAAGAGATTTGGCGGGGTATAATGAAATTGCCCGAAATTCAGATGATGAAGAGCGTATGCCTTTACCGCAGGTAGTCGTAGTTATAGATGAGCTCGCTGACTTAATGATGCTGGCGGCAAAAGAAGTCGAAGAATCTATCTGCCGTGTGGCGCAAATGGGGCGTGCATCGGGTATCCACCTAATTATCGCCACGCAGAGCCCTCGTGCTGATGTTATAACAGGTCTTATGAAAGCGAATATTCCATCACGTATTGCGTTTAAGGTTTCCAGTGCTCTTGAATCTCGCATCATTCTTGACTCGGGCAGCAGCGCCGATAAACTCGTCGGATATGGCGATATGCTCTATGCGCCGACCGGGGCGGCGAAACCCATGCGTTTGCAAGGTACATGGGTTTCGGATAGTGAAAGGGAGGCAGTCATAGACTACATTAAAGGCAGCGGTCAGACTCAGTACTCAGAAGAAGTCATGGGCGAAATTGAAAAGGCTGTGGTTGAAAAATCTTCCGGCGAGAAGCACTCTAAAGAAGCAGCGGGGAGTGATGATTACGATGAACTTCTCCCACAAGCTGTTGATGTCATATTGGAAACAGGGCAAGCATCTGTATCCTTACTTCAACGCAGATTAAAACTCGGCTATTCACGCGCAGCCCGTATTGTTGACCAAATGGAGGAACTGGGTGTGGTAGGTCCGTTTGAAGGCTCAAAACCCCGCTCTCTGCTGGTAACAAGAGACGAGTGGAAACAAATGCAATATGTAAGCGGCATTGCTCCGACAGACAGTGCAGACCTGCAATTCGTTTCATCTGTATCGGAGGATGTGTGATTTTTGTTGACATTGCAGCGTTTTTATATATAATATATGAGGTATTCTTACTTGGAGGGTTAATGAGATTATGCTTAGTAACACAGAGAAAACCATGGACAAAATCACTGCGCTATGCAAGGGCAGAGGTTTTGTTTTTTCGGGGAGTGAGATATACGGAGGGCTTGCAAATTCTTGGGATTACGGGCCTCTTGGTGTCGAACTTAAAAACAACGTCAAGCGTGCTTGGTGGCAAAAATTCGTGCAAGAAAATCCTTACAATGTAGGACTGGACAGTTCAATACTGCTAAACTCAAAGGTGTGGGAAGCATCAGGGCATGTCGTTAGCTTTAACGATCCCTTAGTCGACTGCAAGGCATGTAAAATGAGACACAGAGCTGACACTTTGCTGGAACTTTGCGATGTTAATCCTGTTGGCTGGACTAATGAGCAGATGAGCGAATATATCCGCGACAACAAAATTGCATGCCCGCATTGCGGAAAGTCCGACTTCACGCCTATCCGTAAATTCAACATGATGTTCAAGACGTTTCAAGGCGTGACAGAAGACAGCTCCACCGAATTATATCTGCGCCCGGAAACAGCACAGGGTATATTCATAAATTTCAAAAATGTCCAGCGTGCGACACGCAGAAAAATTCCCTTTGGCATTGCGCAAATCGGCAAATCGTTTCGCAATGAAATCACACCCGGAAATTTCATTTTCCGCACAAGAGAGTTTGAACAAATGGAGATGGAATTCTTCTGCAAGCCCGGAACAGAAATTGAATGGTTTGACTATTGGCGGCAATTTTGCTATGACTGGCTACTCTCACTAGGTCTTACTGAAAAGCATTTGCGCCTGCGTGACCACGATAAAGAAGAGCTGTCGCACTACTCAAATGCGACAACAGATTTTGAATACCTCTTCCCCTTTGGATGGGGTGAACTTTGGGGGCTTGCATCACGTACAGACTTCGACCTCGGTGCTCACACAAAGTCAAGCGGGGAGCAAATGGAATACTTCGACCAGGAGAAAAACGAAAGGTACATACCATACGTTATTGAACCTGCGCTCGGGGTTGAGCGTATGCTTCTTGCTTTTCTTATAGATGCCTATGATGAAGAAGTAGTGGATGCTGAGAAAAACGATATCCGCACAGTGCTCCGACTGCACCCTGCGCTCGCACCATACAAGTGCGCCGTGTTACCTTTGTCAAAAAAACTCACGCCTGAGGCGGAGAAAATATACATATCGCTGCGCAAACGCTTTATGGTGGATTTTGACGATAGTGGTTCTATCGGAAAACGATACAGGCGGCAAGATGAGATTGGTACGCCGCTTTGTTTGACATATGATTTTGACTCCCAAACTGACGGCTGTGTTACCGTTCGCGATAGAGACTCAATGGCTCAAGAACGTATAGCTATAGCCGATTTGGACAGTTATTTGTCAGAAAAGTTGGTATACTAAAAGAATGTAGAGGTAAAATATATGAGTATTGAAAAAGATACGCGTGAGCTTCGGGTCGTAGCTGAAGGGATTCGTCTCGTAACGCTTCAGACTTTCGCTAACATCGGATTTGGTCATGTTGGTGGTGCAATGTCTATTATTGAAGCTCTGGCTGCACTTTACGGCGGAGAACTCCGCACAGATCCGGATAACCCGCAGTGGAATGAAAGAGACAGGCTTGTTATGTCTAAAGGACACGCGGGGCCTGCACTCTATTCGACGTTGTGTCTGCGTGGTTTCTTCCAAAAAGAGAAGCTGCTTGAACTTAATCAAGGCGGTGGAAGTCTCCCGAGTCACTGCGATATGCACAAAACTATCGGCATTGATATGACTACCGGTTCGCTCGGTCAAGGTTTTTCAACCGCCATAGGACTTGCCCTGGGTGCTCGTCTCAATGAAATCGACAACTACACTTATCTAATTATAGGTGATGGCGAGTGCAATGAAGGTCAAGTTTGGGAAGGCGCCATGTTTGCCGCTCATCATAAGCTCGGCAGACTCATAGTGCTTGTTGACTGGAATAAACAACAACTCGACGGTTTCACAAATGACATAATTGACATGGGTGATTTTGTTGAGAAATTCAAATCATTTGGTTTTCACACACAGCTTGTAGATGGACACGACCCCGGCAAGATAAAGGCTGCGATTATCGATGCTAAGCGTTATCAGGATGCTCCCAGCGCAATCATACTTGACACTATAAAAGGTTATGGGTGCAATTTTGCAGAGGCCATCGCAAGCAATCATCACATGAACTTTACCAAAGAACAAATAGATAAAGCGATTGACGAAGTGTCACTTAAACTCGAAGAAGTACGCGAACTCGCAAACAAGAAAGCTTAGGGGGGGTATATATCATGTTTACTACACACGATGTTTTTGAAAAAGACCCCAAGATGATGCGTGAGGTCTATTGCGACACGCTCATTGAACTTGCGCTGGTGAATGACGATATTATTGCGTTAGATGCAGACCTTATGAGCTCATCCGGCATGAAGCCATTTTTCCAACGTTTTCCTGAAAGGGCTTTTAACTGTGGTGTTGCGGAAGCCAACATGATTGGTATCTCAGCAGGTCTCTCAGCGATGGGCAAAATCCCGTTTGCACATTCATTTGGCTGTTTTGCATCACGCAGGGTATGTGATCAGGTAATGATTTCTGCGGCATATGCAAAGCAAAATGTGCGCATTGTCGGCTCTGATCCGGGTGTGACGGCTGCATATAACGGCGGCACACATATGCCTTTTGAGGATATGGGAGTGCTCCGCTCTATTCCCGAAATTACACTCATTGAGCCTGCAGATAATGTGGTTCTTGCCGATGTTGTACGTCAACTTGAAAAAGAGTACGGTGTATTTTATATCCGTATGGCAAGGAAAAACGCTGTTTCCATCTATCAGGAGGGTTCAAATTTCCACATTGGCAGGGGGAACACACTGCTTGATGGTACTGACGTGACTATATTTGCCAGTGGCATAATGGTTCATGAGGCACTCAAAGCCGCTTCGATTTTACAGGTTGATGGCGTTTCTGCCAGAATAGTTGATATGTTTACGTGGAAACCCATTGACACTGAGCTTGTTGAGAACTGCGCTCGTATCACAGGGGCTTTTGTCACTGCTGAAAATCATAACATTGTCGGCGGCCTTGGTTCTGCAATCGCTGAGGTTGCAGCCCAAACGCGCCCTGTGCCAATTGAGATGGTTGGTGTCAAAGACCGTTTCGGACAGGTCGGTACTGAGGACTTCCTGCGTACGGAGTACGAGTTGACCGCCGCAGACATCGTCGCAGCCGCAAAACGTGCTACTCAACGCAAAGGCTAATAATGGATAATACGAAAAATAATAAACAGATGCTCATATATCTATCTGCCCTACTTGCAATATTTCTATGGGCATCTGCATTTCCGGGCACAAGATACGCTTTGCAGTACTACAGTCCGGTTTCACTCATGACACTTAGGTTTGTCATTGCTTCTTTGACACTGGGAATAGTTGGAGTTATAAAGAAAATCCGGATTCCTAAAGTTCGTGATTTGCCGCTTTTTGCAGCAAGCGGGCTCTCCGGAGTGTTTTTGTATTCTTTACTTTTTAATTTTGCATCTGTAACGCTACAGGCGGGTGTTACCAGCTTTGTAGTTGCCTCATCGCCCATATTTACCATGATATTAACCAGGATTTTTCTTAAAGAAAAGGTTAAGACTATTTGCTGGGTTGGTGTGCTTGTCAGCTCACTCGGACTGGCGGCAATTACACTCACAGAGGTGACGGATTTTGCCCTGACTACAGGGATGATATTAATAATATTAGCAGCTATTTTCAGTGGAACCTACAGTGCAGTTATGCGTGGGCTCACAAAAAACTACACTGCGCTTGAAGCGACCACCTACACTATTATCATCGGCACGCTGGGAATGGTTGTATTTTTGCCGGGTGCTGTTTCTGAAATTTCCGGCTCGACCGTTTTTGCTAATGTTGTTGTTCTGTTCATGGGGATTTTCCCCGCAGCGCTCTCCTATCTTGCGTGGGGTTATGCACTTTCCAAAGCAAAAAAGACAGCCCATGTGACTATCTTCTCATATTTAATTCCGTTTATTTCATCCGTGTTAGGTTTTGTATGGCTGGGCGAAACCCTCTCAGCATTCACAATCATAGGCGGTGTTGTTATTATAGCAGGAATGCTGATGACCAATGTATTAGGCAGGGATTAAGACATCTTTAAAGAAAAAGTGACTCTGGTTACGCCGTTTTTGCTGGTTACGTTAATGTCTACATTGTGGTTGTCCAGAATTTGTTTTACTAAGTAAAGACCAATCCCTGCGCCCTCGCGGTCGCTACTGCGAGACTTATCTACTTTGTGGAATCTGTTGAATATGTGGGGAAGATCCTCTTCGGGGATTGTCTCGCCGGTGTTTGTTACCGAGATATGTACAAGAAAATCTTGTTGCCATACACATAAAGAGAGTATGCCGTTATCTACGGAAAACTTGATGGCGTTATCTATCAGATTGTACACAACCTGGGTTATTGCATCTTTGTCGCCATTTGCCATCAACTCATCATTTGGCAGATCAGCTCGGACATCGAGATTTTTCTTCTCAATCTTGCCGCCAAGGCTGAGCAGGGCAATGCGCACAACCTCCGCAACGTCAAAACTGGATTCAAAAACAGTGCTTGGGGCTGAAGACTCAAGGGTTGAAATTTCGAGCATACTTCTGACAAGGCGCGACATCCTTCGTGTCTCAGAGGAAATAACGCCCAAATATTTTGGCTCGTCTTGGCGTGGAATTGTTCCGTCGAGAATACCTTCCGCAAAACCTGCTATGACCGTCATAGGGGTTTTAAGTTCATGTGAAAGATTGGCGATGAGATCACGTTTGTGCATTTCAGAATTTTCAAGGGACTCCGCCATTGCGTTAAAAGCGCGAGTGAGTTGACCTATCTCGTCTTCTCTACCCCGGTCTTGTACGCGCTCTTCAAACTCGCCTCGCGCGAATCGGAGCGTAGCGTTTGCCATTTCATTTAGAGGCTCTGTTTGTTTTTTTGCAGCTATAAATGAAACGACAAAAGCCAGAACCATTACACCAAGGGCGATTACCGCTAAGCCGCCCGAGAAACTGAACCATTGCTGCCTAAATGCGTTCATGTCGCTGACCACAAACAAATAGCCAAGAGTTTGTGACCCTCCGTTAGTTAATAACGGGACGGCTGCAACTTGTTTGTCAGACTCGTAGAGACCTCCCATATCAGAAAAAATTAGTTCGTTTACCCCGGAGTCGGCAAAATCCAGCAGACAGTCTGATGTGCTTCTCCCGAGGAAATCCGGCATATTTTCCGAACACGCTACTATATTACCATCAATGTCCGTAACAAGTAGCCCAAAGCCTGTTACTCCGGAAGTCATAGAAAGCCATGTACTTATGTTCAAATCACTAAGCTGTGCACCATGATGGCTGGATTGCTCTGCGATGTACGTTGTGGTCTCACGCAAAGTCGAAAACTTCATAGATCTGTTTTCATCGCGCGCACTCCTATAGCTGAGGGCAATGAAAAGTCCGCCAAGAAGCGACAGGCTTATAAGAACAATAAGCGCAGTAGCAATAAAAATCCTGAAATATATGCTTTTTCTCATACAGGGACTTCCTCTAAAATTTTAAATTATCTGTTGTCTGACACTTCAAATTTATAGCCTACTCCCCAAACTGTTTTGAGAGACCATTTATCGCTCACGCCTTCTAGCTTTTCACGAATTCTCTTGATATGTACGTCTACAGTTCTGGAATCTCCGAAATAGTCAAATCCCCAAACTTCATCGAGCAATTGATTTCTTGTGTAGACTCTGTTTGGTGATGAGGCGAGGTGGAAGAGGAGTTCCATCTCTTTTGGCGGAGCATCCATGCGCTGACCACCTACCAGAAGCTCAAATGAATCCATATCTATGACCAAGTTGTCGAATGTCAGCCTCTTGTTGTCGGAATCTTCCGTAACATCAAAGCGGCGCATGACAGCATGTATGCGTGCCATGAGTTCACCTACTTCAAAAGGCTTCACGATGTAGTCATCTGCACCCATCTCCAGACCTGTTACTTTGTCGATAGTCTCACCTTTTGCGGTGAGCATTATAATAGGCACGTTCGAGATGGCTCTAATTTCCTTACACACAGCCCATCCGTCAAGTACCGGCATCATAATATCAAGTAAAACTAAATTTGGCTCAAAGGACTTAAAAGCACTTACCCCTTTTGCGCCATCTTCTGCTATTTCTACTGAAAATCCATCTTTTTCAAGGTATAGACGTAGGAGTTCTGCGATATTGCCATCATCTTCGACTATAAGAACTTTTTTTGACATCTTGCTACCTTCCTTCCTTCTCTCTTTTTATTCAGTCTATTTTACATATATGCGCCCGCCTATGCATGAACAAATTGAAAATAAAAAACACTTGCGCTTTTTGCATCTTTTCTATAAAATAACTATTGATACCATATTATACTTTTGAGGAGATTTTGCCATGAAAATAGGATTTCTGACAAGCGGCGGAGATTGTCAGGGCTTAAATGCCGCGCTGAGAGGTGTTGCTAAGACATTGTTTGATGCCGTTCCCTATGTGGAGATTTACGGTATTCAAGGTGGTTATCGAGGCCTTATTGACTGCAATTGGCGAAAAATGGAGATGCATGAATTCTCAGGCATTCTTCGCGAGGGTGGTACAATTTTGGGAACTTCCCGTCAGCCCTATAAGACTATTCGCGATGCTGACGACAGCAGCAATGTTGACAGACTCACCACCATGGTAAAAAACTATCACAGTGAATGCCTTGATGCTTTGGTGATTTTGGGAGGCAACGGCACTCATAAAACAGCATATGCCTTGAGTCAATACGGGATAAACATAGTCACTTTGCCGAAAACAATTGACAATGATTTGCATGGCACTGACTATTCCTTTGGGTTTGACAGTGCGGTCGCGAAGGCTACTGATGTGATTGATACACTTCACTCGACTGCTGCTGCACACGGGCGAGTCTTTGTCTGTGAACTGATGGGTCGAAAAGCGGGATGGGTTGCGCTGTATGCGGGTATTGCCGGTGGTGCTGATGTTATCCTCCTTCCTGAAATTCCTTACATGTTTGAAAGCGTGCTTGAGGTTATCGAAAAGAGAAATAAAATAGGTAAGAATTTCTCCATCATCGCCATTGCCGAGGGAGCGGTTACTAAAGATTCAGTTGACCAGCCAAAGAAAAGAGAACGTAAAGCAGGCGATATTTCTCCCGGAATGGAGCTTGTGCGCCAAATTGACGAAATGCTGAAACAAGACGTAAGGCTTGTTATTCCGGGTCATTTTCAACGCGGTGGTGATCCTACGCCGACGGATAGAGTTTTTTGCTCTCGTCTCGGTGCTATGGCGGGAGAACTGGTGCTAAAACGGAAATTTGGTTATATGGTTGCACTTCAAGGCAACTCTATCGGAGCTATTGCGCTCAGTGAAGTTGCCGGGAAATTAAAGACTGTTCCGCTTGACTGTGAGGTTCTTAAACAGGCTCGCCTTCTTGGAATTTCGCTCGGAGAGTAAGGAGTTCATTGTTTAGTCGAAGAACTTTTCATGTAGCGCAGATACTGCACGGTCGGCATCGTTTTCGTTTACCAGCACAGAAATCTTGATTTCGCTTGTAGCTATCATCTCTATATTAACTTTTACATCATATAACGCTTCAAACATAGCAGCGGCAATTCCGGGTGCTGACATCATCCCTGCTCCGACGATGCTCACCTTTGCGATATTGTCGCTTGTTTTTATTTCAGAAAATCCTATAATGCTTTTGTTTTCCTCTAGAATTTCCACAACTGAGACTAAATCCTCTCTTGCCACTGTGAAACTTATATCATTTGCGCTGTTGTTGTTCGCAGACTGTAAAATAATGTCTATGTTTTTCTTTGCATTTGCAATTACGCGAAATATCTTAAACGCGACACCCGGTTCATCTCTGATGCCGATGATGGATACTCTTGCCAGATTTGCATCTTTTGCTACACCGCTGATTTTTGTATGTTCCACTTTATTTACTCCCCTTACTTTTGTTCCGGGTTCTCTTTTTAGGCTTGAAAGCACTTCCATTTCAACTCCGTAACGCTTTGCCATCTCTACACTGCGGCTGTGCAACACTTGCGCTCCCTGAGCCGCGAGTTCAATCATTTCATCGTAGGTAATTTCGTCAAGTTTTTTTGCGTTTTTTACAAGCCGCGGGTCGGCTGTGTATATACCATCTACATCTGTATATATCTGGCAGAGGTCTGCATTTAACGCCACTGCAACTGCTACAGCCGTTGTGTCTGAGCCGCCTCGTCCTATTGTTGTTATATCGTCATACTTGTTTACACCCTGAAACCCTGCCACCAGTACTATTCGGCGGCGATCCAGTTCCGCCTTCATTCGCTCTGTAGCGACTGATTTTATCCTTGCACTGCCATATGCTGAGTCTGTGTTCATCCCAATCTGCCAGCCTGTGAGCGATACAGCAGGAAGCCCAAGTTTTTCAAGGGTAATTGCCATTAACGCTACGGATGCCTGTTCCCCTGTTGAAAGAAGTACGTCCATCTCACGCTTAGACGGAGTGTCGTTTAACTCAAATGCTTTACTAATCAGCTCGTCAGTAGTGTCGGCTTGGGCGGAAAGGACTACTACTACATTGTTTCCCTCAGAATATGACTCTGCTATGGTCCATGCAACTCGCTTCAGGCACTCTGCATTTGCTACCGAACTGCCTCCGAATTTCTTAACAATTAATGCCATTTAGTAGTCTCCCAGTATACGAAATTTCGATAGTGCGGTGATGTCTCGGCTGAGCAAGTCTTGAAGTGTTCTTTTGTTTATGACGGTGGATATAAATGATATCTCGCCGCCGTCGTTTGCGTTGCCGCCATTATGATTTTCTGCAAATATTACGGAACCAAACTCTCGCATTACTTTATCCCTTGTTGCATCTGTTCGTATGTACCACGCTGACTCCATGAACTCGGGATCTATCAGCATATCTGCCGTCCCGGCTGACCAGCCTATCCACCTGCGTGCATGTACGTGCCGTACCGCATCAATTATATCCGCAACTACTGCGCTTGCTGTGGGGAGTTTTCCGGCTCCTGCTCCGCAGAAGACTACGTCCCCGGCGGCGTTGCCTCTGATTACAACAGCATTCATCACATCGTCCACACCGGACAACACACTGTGGTCGCTCACCAAATGGGGAGCTACAAAAGCCAGAACTTTATCGCCCACAGAGCGAGATCTGCCGAGGAGTTTTACTTTGTAACCGAGTGCTTTTGCATTTTGTATGTCTTTAATTGTAATGCCTTTTATTCCCTCGGTTTGAACATGCTCAGGGTGTACGTGACTCCCAAAAGCTATAGATGAAAGGATACATATTTTTCTGCATGTGTCGTGACCTTCAATATCGGCTGTAGGGTCGCTTTCTGCATAGCCTTTTTTTTGTGCTTCCGTAAGTGCAGCGTTGAAGTCTGAGCCTGACTTTTCCATGTCAGTGAGTATGTAATTTGTCGTTCCGTTTAGTATGCCGTATATTTCACCTATTATGTTTGCTGTCATGCATTGCACTAGCGGCCTTATTATCGGTATCGCACCGCCCACACTTGCTTCAAAAAGATAGTTTACTCCTTTTTCAGCTGCGATATTCATCAGTTCATTGCCATATAGTGCAACGAGCTCTTTATTAGATGTTACAACGCTTTTTCCTGCCTCCAGGCTTTGCCTTGTGTAGTCGAGGGCCGCTTTTGTTCCGCCGATTACTTCTACCACTATTTTTATTTCGGGGTCGTTACGGATTGTGTCGAAACTATCTGTAAACAGAGGCTTGTGAGAACTCTCCGGGAACTTTTTTATGTCGAGTATGTATTTTACTTCTATTTCCTGCCCTGCGTTTTGGCGTATGCGGTCTTTATTTCTCAGAAGGACACTCACTACGCCGGAACCGACGACACCATAACCGAGCACTGCGACTTTTATCATTTTTTTCTCCGAAATTATCCATTATCTGTGAGAGTAGTGTATATATAAAGCTATAATATCACAAAGAGAGCAAATAAGCAAACAGCATTGTCAGGCTAAATAGAACCGGTTGGTGGAGTAAGTAAATCATAAGGGCTTTTCTGCCGATTGCAGGGAAGATTGGAAATTTTGCTTCGTAGAACCATTTTGGGAATTTTTCTTCCCTTATGTATCTGCCTGCCCATGTGCCAAAGAGGAATATGAATATTCCCGGGAGTATCGGCTGATAGTCAAAGCCCGAAAATCCTGTCTGCCGCCATCCGAGGACCGAAAGTATGTCGCGTATTACCAGGTTGTCCGATGTGGGTGAAAAGAAGATTCTTGCCGCTATGCTTGAGAGTATGAGTGTAATGTATAGTATGGGGGCAGCTTTGGGTTCGATTTTATCCCAGAATTTTCTTGTGAGTCCGTAAAATATCATGAAAAAGCCGAGTTTGTGCAGAATCCCGAAATATATAGGCATATCCATGCGCACTGTCACATACGTGACGAG
Organism: Oscillospiraceae bacterium; assembly: GCA_009786445.1. Classification (GTDB taxonomy): domain Bacteria; phylum Bacillota; class Clostridia; order Oscillospirales; family Oscillospiraceae; genus WRMH01. The sequence goes on from WQTE01000016.1 coordinate 20,184, forward strand.
CACGGCAAATACTATACATATCGCTCCGCGTTCGATATTGCCTTTTGAAAAGCGGGAGGATATGCCCGATACCAACACAAATAACCCTACAAAAAAGGGCTGAAGTATGTCAAACACAGGGTTACTGAATACCCACCGTGGTGCACCTAAAAATGCTACGGCATTAAACAGCGCGTGGTGCGCGACCATCATAACTACGGCAAATCCGCGGACTGCATCTATTATTTCGATTCGTCTGTTTGTTTCTGTCATGATTTGTATTTTAACAGAAAATTATGCTCGGTGCAAGCACAGGGTCTGACTTGTGCAGACCCTGTGCTTGCAGTGTATGTGAAAGAGAGGTTTAACTTAGTTACTGAGCAGCTCTGAAGTTTTCAACAAAACGCATCATATCTACAATCATTTGCCGGGCGGAAGCAAAACCGCCAACCACAGTGTACCACTCTTGCGGGTATAGAGCATAGATGTGTCCGCTTTGATAAGCACTTGTACGCTGAATGATGGGGTCGCTGAGCAGTGCGGCGAATCCTGCGGACTCGGGGATATTATCACTCATTTGGTTGCGGTCGAGTAGGAAGATAACATCAGGGTCAAGTGCCAGCACAAACTCGGCGCGAGCTTCAAAGCCGTGCTGGTCTGTAAAGTCACCCAAGTCTTCCGGCGGTATGACAGGAGTGAAACCAAATTCCTCGTATACCATATCCATGCGGCTGTCTGCAAGGAACAGCGAGAAATTATCAGGCGTTGTCATCATGAGAAAAATTGCACGGAAGCCGGACTCTACGGCAACTGCGGCGACATATTCCATACCCGTACGGATGCTATCAATCTCAGCATTGAGTTCATCGGCAATATGAGGCCATATGAGAGCCATTGCCTCGGCGTTTGCAGTCATGTCATTGAGCAAATCTGAATTTCGTGCATTGATTGTAAGGCGGATGAAAGAGGTTTCGTCATAACGCTCTTCGGTCTCGGCGCGAAACGTGGCAACATCTTCGGGGTCAAGACGATCGCCTGCGGCATTCATGCCAAAAGAACGTGCACCAAGGATAATCAGTTCCGGAGGAACAAGGTCAAGTACATCCCTGTTCACATAAAAAAGTGTACCGCCGTCAAGAACACGCAAGTCGGGGATATTGTTTATTCCTTGAAGAACGGGCGGCAATCCACTTGGATTAGGTACGATAAGGGTTTCGATTCCGAAGCGCTCAAAGCCGATGGTGTACATCATGTCGAGGATTCCTTGGTCGTAGACGGCGACTACGGTCGGGTTTTGACGAACCTCGACAACATTGCCGTCAAAATCCGTTATTGTCACGAGTTCGCGGGGGCGGTCGCCCGAATCATCCGGTGCTGCATCGTGGAGCACAAGATCATCATCCTCATCGTCCGGCTCAGGAAGAGGCTCGGGAATCGGAGCGGCTACGACTTCATCTTGAGGTGTGGGTTCGAGTGCGGGTGAGGTGTCGGATGGATTTCCGGCACAAGCAATCAGGAAGATTGCGGCTGTGGCTAACAGTAGGGTAATAATTAATTTTTTCATGTCTGTGTTTCCTTTCAAAACTCTTAGTTGATTTCGCTTCTTACTTCTTTTTGGTGCGCGTGCGGCACGTCGCTGTCCTCGTGCGGATGCTCGTGCATATGAACATGGTCTCCATGGTTATGGATATGCTTCATGCTGTGGTCGTAGTAAAGGCAGATTGGTCTTCCGTCGTGCTTTGTAATATGAAAGTTGTGGTCAAACACAGGATCCAGCACTTCAGGCGTGATAACATCAAGCGGTGCACCTTCCTTATAAACCTTGCCGTCCTTCATTGCTATAATATGCCCTGCGTATGCGGCGGCAAAATTTATATCGTGCAATACAACCACAACAGTTTTACCTAAATCCGAAACCAGCTTCCCGACAATCTTCATCATCTCAACGGAATATTTGATATCCAGATTATTGAGCGGCTCATCCAGAAAAATGTAAGGCGTATCCTGCGCCAAAATCATGGCGATAAAAGCCCTCTGCCTTTGTCCTCCGGATATTTCGTCAAGATACTTGTCAACTAAATCTTCAAGATTCATGTATGTGATAGCCTCGGCAACTTTCTCTTTGTCTGCATCTTTGAGCCTCCCTCCGCAGTGAGGAAAACGCCCATACTCCACCAGGTCTTTTATGGTAATACGGATGCTGAGATGATGGGTCTGCTTCAGGAAAGCCACTTTTTTTGCAATCTCCGAGGTCTTTATTTTTCGCACGTCCACGCCGTCCAGCATGACTTGCCCGCTTTTTGCAGGTAAGAGATTGGTCATTACACTAAGCAAAGTAGACTTACCTGCACCGTTTGCACCTACAAGTGCGGTGATAGTATTTTCCCTAACGGTAATATTTATATCAGAGAGGGTTTCATTGTCGCTCTGACGACTGTACGACTGGCTGATATTTTTAACCTCAATCATGTTTTGTTCTCCTTTAGGATTAGATAAAATACATACACGCAACCTACAAGATTAATTATGACAGTCACGGGTATCGCCCACTCGAAAAATACCCGCACGGCCTCCCCCAAAATGAGAGCCAGCGCTGCCATCATTGCAGATGCGATAAAAAGTGGGAGATGTTTATGTGTTTTCATTATCTCGCGAGCGGAGTTTACCGCCAAAAGCCCCAGAAATGTCAGCGAACCTATAAGTGCGGTAGCCACACTCATACCAATGGCTATTATAACAAGGTTTATAGTTATTTCGCGCTCGTATGGGATGCCGAGGCTTTTAGCTTGCACAGAGCCGAGACTCATTACATCGTACCGCCTGTGCCTCCAAAGTGTAGCAAAAACAACCACCACCATAATCGGAATAGCAATGCCTATGATTTCAGTGTTCATGTTGTTGATATTCACACTTGTTGCCGCCTGCACCTGAAAGAAATCGCTTTGATTCATAATGACTTGCAAATAACGCGTACCACTCCCGATAATCCCCGACAAAACAAGTCCGAACATAAGTAGAAAAATGATGTTGTTGCGCCCACTACGCAGGATAAAACTAAACATTACCATTGAAACGACAATCATTATTCCTGCGGTTATGAAATAGTTTATATAAGGGTCTGCAAACAAGATGGAACCGGCACCGAAAACAAAGACCAACGCTGTTTGCGTTCCCACAAAAACCGAGTCAAATCCAATCATCGAAGGGGTAAGCACCCGACTTTGCACAATGGTTTGAAACGACAAGCTTATCACAGCCAAAACAACAGCGGAAGCAGCCATTGCATAGAGTGCGGGAAGAGTTCTCCCCATAATACTTTCAATAGCCCCCGGCGGAGCTTCGTCACGGGTCATACCGAGCCTATACAATCTCAAGTCGGTACGGGAAAAAATATACAGCCACACCGCCCCCGCAATAGCTGCGGCAAGTAAGAGAAACACAATAACCATGCGCACATTAGCAGGCTTTGAAAAAAAGGATTTGATGCCGTTTAGCATGTGTCCTATTATGCTGTTATCCCCTGCTTTTGGCAGCGGCTGAGCGAGTTTTCTTACCACCGTACATCCCCCTTAAAAGATAAATCATGAAAATTACTCCCCCGACCACACTTATGGTCACGCTGATATTCATTTCAAAGGGGAAAATCATCAGACGGCTTGCAATATCGCAAAACAGGACAAAACAAGCGCCAAACAGCATAAGGTCAATGATGGAACGCTTGAGATTGTCTCCAAAAATGGATGTGGTCATGTTGGGGATAATCAGCCCGATAAACGGAAGCGGTCCGACGGCGACAAAAGTAGATGCGCTGATAAGAGCGATGATTATAAGCCCCAAACCCACAACCCGGTTATAGTTAAGACCCAGATTTTTTGCAAAGTCTGCGCCCAGCCCGATAATGCTGAACTTTGTGGCATAAGCTACGGAAATAATAAGCGGGATAACCACCACATACACAAGCTCGAAGTTGCCGAGCCGTGCAAATGTGCCAAGGTTGAACTGGTTTAACACTGTTTGCGTTTCGGTCTGAAATGACAGAGCCGTGGAGATTGCAGCGATAACTCCGCCGTACATGAGTCCGAGTAGCGGAATGTAGACGACCTCGCGTATTTTCAGGCGATTTATGACGGCAGTGAACAAAAGCGTTCCTACCAAGGCAAAAACAAAAGAAAACACCGCTTGCACGTAACCGCTTGTGTGACCCAGAAATACGAAAGATATGAGCAAACCCAAAGCTGCGGCATCCGTTGTTCCCGCAGTAGTGGGAGACATAAACTTATTGCGGCTGATAGACTGCATAATCAGCCCTGCCACGGAAAGCCCCGCCGCCGCTAAAATCACAGCCAAAGTACGTGGAAGTCTGCTATGGATAAAAATAAACCTAGATAATTCATCTCCATGAATAAATGAGCTTAGGCTGACATCAGCCATAGACCCCACCTCAAGCGAGAGCAAGGTCAAAATAACAAACGCCACAAGAATAGTTATGCGCTTCCATTGTCTGCGGAGTAAACTCATGTGCAAAGGCCACCTCATAATCAAAATAACAGTTAGTTAAAGCTAACGGACAGTTGAATAATTTAGTTAGCCAAGACTAACTGTTAGCACAGACTAACACAAATCTTGAGACGTGTCAACATTTTTCTTGACAAAATTTTCGTGTTAGCATAGACTAACGGTGCAAAGTGAAGTTGCATTGCACTGAAAGGACAAAATTTATGAGCACAGAGAAAGCTAAGAACCCTGCGTTTAAACGCGCACTAAAAATTATTATACTCTTTGGGCTGGTAGCCATGTTTGGCGATATGGTGTATGAGTCAATGCGCGGCTCAAGCGGGCAGTATATGAGCACGCTGGGTGTGGAAATGACTCAATTTGCCCTAATCCTCGGAATTGGTGAATTTCTTGCCTATGCACTGCGCCTTGTCGCCGGAATAGCAGCCGACAAGAGCAGAAAATATTGGATTTTTATCTATGTCGGTTATGGGCTTCTGGTTGTTGTTCCATTTATGGGAGTGACTACGTTTCTTCCCGCTATTTTGTCAATCATGATGATTGAGCGCATTGCCAAGGCGATACGCAACCCTGCCAAGGATATTATACTCTCTCATGTCGCTGAAACAGGCGGAGGCAAGGTCGGACTGGGGTTCGCGTTTGGGCTCAATGAAGCATTTGACAAGTTTGGTGCGTTTGTAGGTCCGATGATATTCACAGTTATTTTCATCATTGCACGAAATCATGGCATAGATATAGGGGTAGCTCAGTACCAGCTCGGATACAGGCTGCTTGCGATACCCTTTGTGCTGATGATGGTGATAATCTTCATCATGCACCGAAAGGTAGCAAGAGAAAGGCTGATGGAAACTGCGGAAGCCCAAAATCCTGCAAAAGACAAGATTCAGCCTGTATTTTGGACATACACGGCATTTACCTTTATGACAATGATGGGGTTTGCACAGTTTCCGCTTATCGCATTTCATCTGAGGGAGACAGCGGTGATGTCTGATGATAGGATTATATTGTTTTATTCAATTATCATGGTGGTCAATGCGCTTCTTGCAGTTGCGATAGGAGTGTTTTACGACTGGATTAAAAGAAAAACAGGCAACAAGCAAAGCGGTCTGCTCACTTTGATGTTTATTCCCGTTGCAGCGGCGGCGATTCCTTTTTTGACACTCAGTATGTCGGTCCCGCTCATAACTGTTGGGTTCATGCTTTTTGGCGCAATAATAGCCGCCCATGAAACCATCATGCGCTCTGCTATTGCCGACATAACATCTCTGCGCAAGCGCGGCACGGGCTACGGAATCTTTAACACCGCATACGGCGGTGCGCTTTTAATCGGTGCGTTGATATTTTCGCAAATTTATGAGCATTTTGGTATTTCTGCTGTGCAGATAACCTTAGTGGTTGCACAGGTCATAGCAATGGTTCTGTTTTTTGTCATGCGCATACAAATTGGAAAGAACCAACATAAAAACTAACCTAAAAACTAACAAAATAACAGGCATTTTATGCACAGATTTTTCGTGTTGTCAAACAGGAAAATCTGTGCTATATATTTAGTAGTGAGAGTTGAGTGTGAGCGGAGAAAATTCAAGGAATCCCTATCATGGAACTAAGCGAAAATATCAAAGAACTTAATAGCCTGATTGATAATCTGATTTTTGAAGAAATGTGGTTAAGTAAAGCCGCATACTGGTTGCTGGGATTAATGTGCCTAGTGTTCTTTATCGTTGCGATTGTTAATCTTATAAGACGAAAGTGGAACAGTCTTTTTCTTGTTTTCATTTGCCTTTTTACATTTACGTGGGCACTATTTTCTCTGTTTGCCCTAAATTCAAATATTCCTCTCTCGAGCGAATACTACAACGCCTTCAGGCTCATTATCTTTATACCGATACCCGCACTACTTGCCTTGCACATTCACAGGCAAGTTTCATACAAGCCCGTGCGGCTTATCGCCATTGCTTTTTATCTGTTGGTTCCCGCTTTTCTTGTATTTGTTTACTCAAGGGACTTACAAGCTGCATATGCGCGAGGTGCTGTTTTTGTAGATATCTTCAGCGGATGGTATCTTTACCTGTTTGGGCTTTATGCCGTTGTTTCAATCATTAACTCCTACTTGCTTTGTTTTAATGTGTTTTATCAAATGCCATTGCGAGCCAGACGCTCAACTCGCTCAATGCTTGTCAGTGTCATAATTCTCATGCTTTTGCTCGTTAGCTATGCGGCGTGGAAAATAGGCTATGTGTACAGTATTCCGCAGGACAGCGTTACTGTTGATATTATCTTGCCTACTGCTATTGCCGCAGCTTTAATAATTTTCATATATCCGCTGTTTGACTCAATGTATATTATGCCTGCTGCTGACGTTATCGTCACGTCCAGGGAGTTTGTAATGAAAGCTCTTAGCACCACTGTATTGGTGCTAAACCGGAATCAGTTGATTCTTGACTGGAACAAGAAAGATTGGACACTACAAAACCCTCTCCCTAAACCTATTTATAAAGAAAGTTATCGGGTTTATCTTGAGCGTGTCATGAAGATGTCTGCGGGCAAGGTTTCGCCTCATAATGCAGACATTTTCATCTTAAAGTCCAATGATAATGAGTACCACTTCATGCAGCGAATCGGGGAGGTCGGAAATAAAAGATCCATGATGGGTTACATTGTCGAGATTGCCGAGGTGTCTCCTCTTTACACTAAGCTGAGATATTTTGAAGAGATTGCTCATTTCGACACACTCACAGGTCTATATAACCGCAACGCTTACATAGACTACATGAAAGACATACTAAACGATTCAAACTTCCCGCTCTTGGTGCTTGTCGCAGACCTTAACAAACTCAAGCAAACAAACGATGTTCACGGGCACATCGAGGGTGACAACTTCATCAAATGTGTCGCTGACTCTATTGCGCGCATCAAGCCTGACAACGCATTTCTCGCTCGTGTGGGTGGCGATGAGTTTGTGCTGCTTATTCCGCACGGCTCGGCTGAGTTTGCAGAGAAGTTTATCAGCAGGGCTATAGAGGCTTGCGGGTCTGTTCCGCATTCAGCAGCGTTTGTACCCGGAGCATCATGGGGTTACGCTCTGATGACATCAAACGAGCAATCCTACAACGATGTGTTTGCCGAGGCAGACAAAATGATGTACGAGTTTAAGAAAAGCCGCATAGAATTCTCTTCCAGTGGTATCCTGCCGCAAAAAAACTAAAACAGATTACAGTTCCTTATCATTGCCGGAGTTGTCAATTCTCCTTGCGTTTTGAGCAAATAGTCCTATCAGAAAAGTCACCACCATGATACCTTTGGCGAATAATATAGTAAAGATAATATCCATTACTTCGCTGCCGCTCAAGGTTCCACTCATAATAGTTGTGCTTGCGAGGAGATCCATGGCAAAGGGGTTGAATATGAAGTCGCTGCCTGTTAAGCCGAATGTGAGGGGCAGCAAAAACGCTGCTATTATGCATACTGTTGCACTGAGTCCTGCCTGACCTGTTGCCGTACCCAGTGTGAGGTGAAAGCATACAAAGAGCGCAAGGCACGACCCTACAAGCAACCCTGCAAGTATAAGATTTAAAAACAGCACATCGTTTGTATTAAACAGCAAAACTGAAATGCCAAAGGAGGCGAGCATTGCCAAAAAACCGAGAGCAAATGCTGAAAGCGGGTATACTATGTACTTGGGAAACAGATAGCTAAAGCTGCGTAGACCTGCACTTTTTGGAATTATTATAGTGCGCTTTTTTTGTTCGCCGCCTGCCGCTCTGTTTAGAAGGATTATGAGCACCATAAGCCCCACGCCGGTTATTTCTGATGCGGATGATGAGACTCCAACTGATGAATTTTCTGAGAGCATTGCCGTCATGCCCGTTACTTCCACACCCATCTCGTCATACACATCGCTCATAGCGTACATAAAAGCACTCATTCCGGCAATAAGCAAAGGTATGAATACAGCCAGACCCACTATAACCGCGGCGACAATAAAAAATCTGCCGGTGCGGAAAAAGAAAATGCTTTCTTTTATGAAACTTGCTCTTGTCTGAATATTCATGCTACATTCACCCCCTTGTTAAAGTTCGGTGAATGTGTACCGCTTGTGATACCTAAGTAAATTTGCTCTAAAGACAATCTTCTGAACCATACACCCTCGGGCACTACCTGCTTTTCTGCAAGCGTAGTAACAATTTTGTAGAAAAGCTCGGCTTCCGGCACACCTTCTTTGGCAAAAAACGTAATGTCGCCACCGGGCTCAACTAAGTTTTTTTCGATGATATCTATACCGCTCAGAACTTCGCTAAGGTCACTTGCATTTTGCGGTCTTACTGTCACAGCGTTTTCTGTGCCGAAGGTTCTTTTCATTTCTGCGAGAGCTCCTTCGTAAGCCATTACACCGCCACTCAGAATGCCTATTTTATTTGCCACACGCTCAACATCCGATAGAATGTGAGTGCATAGTATTATTGTTGAGCCTGATGCGGCGAGTCTGATTATTATGTCCATAATCTCTGCTCTGCCCTCGGGGTCTAAAGCAGAAGTAGGCTCATCGAGTATCAGCAAATCCGGGTCTGAGAACAGAGCCGCAGCTATGCCGACCCTCTGATTCATGCCTCGCGAGTAGGTTTTGATACGCCTGTTTGCATCATTGTACATGCCTGTTATTTGCAAGACTTCTGCGGTTCTTTTTTTGATGTCCCCCTCGTATTCAGCGCAGGCTCCGATAAAGTCGAGGTATTCAAAGCCATTCATATAACCGTATAGAGCAGGTGCTTCAGGAAGATAACCTATTTTTATATCTTCTTTTCCAAATGCAATCTCCCCTGTGTCTTTTGGAATTATATTACAGATTACGTTCATCGTTGTGGTTTTGCCGCAGCCGTTAGTGCCGAGAAACCCGTAGATGTCCCCTTTACTCACGTTCATGTTTAACCCTCTAAGCACTGTGTAGGATCCGTAGCTTTTTTCGAGATTTTTTATGTCCAGCATTTGTTACCCTCCTATAACTAAACCTAAAAGTCTGCCCATTGAAATTTCATTTACAGCAAGCACCAGCATTATGATAACGGGTGCTGATGAGAAGAATATTCCCATTTTTTTCCAAGGACCTATCTCTGTCCATGGGTTTTCGATTCTGTATTTTCGCATAGAGCGTATTTTTGATAAAAACACAGAAACTCCGACTATTACCGCCACTAGGACTACTACCAAGTAAATGGAGTAAAGCGTGTTTATCACTCTGTTTTCTTCGTTTGTCATTACCATGAGCGATGTGAGCACAAGTGCGGTTGCACCTATCCCATTCACTATAGCATGAAGTATTGTCACCACGTAGAGGGAATTTGTTGCATAGCGCACGTAACCGAGTGCAAGTCCGTAGGCGGTGGTGTAAAACAGCATATACAGGCTGCCGTGCATCAGCCCGAATAGTATTGCGGTTATGATGATAGCTACACCTGCTCCGAACGGAGCGAGTGCATCGTACATTATACCTCTTGTGAGAAACTCTTCAAACACAGGTGCCACCACAACAAGCATAAAGACAATTGCTATTATGTAGACCACGTTTGCTGCGGGTTCCAGCGTAGTTGGCTGCAACAGGTCTTCGATAACGGTTTCTCCGCCCGTGACTCTTGATATCAGAAAAGCGGCAAGGAGTGTGAGCAGAGCAGTGCCATGTCCCAATCCGAACATTGCCGGAAATGTGCCGAGTGCTCTGGCGTGCCTTTTTGGTTTTTTGTAGAGATTGGCGAGCTTGCCCTTGTAAAATATGCGGCTGTTGAAAATTACAAATGCAAATATCAGCGGCACTACATAGATGAGGATTATAATCACTGTGAATTGCAGAATAAACGCAAGATTTTGTCCTGCGTTTGCTAAGGTTCTGCTTATGAGCCATGAAAACTCACCAGCTAAAAATCTGCACACAAAGAACACGCACATAGTAAGTCCTAATTTCGTGCAGACTATTCTATAGTCACGCTTGTTGGGGCCGGGACGGACAAGCCCGTCCTCTGTAGGTGGTTCTACGTTTTTGGGGAGTTCTGCATGTTCCATTATTGCTGGGGCTTGCTTTGGGGGTCTTCTGCGCCGACTTCTTTCCCGACCGTCGAAACAGCCCATCTTGCAACTTGCACGCGCACCTTGTCTTCGCTGGTTTCAAATGTGACTCTTTCATCGCTGATGGAAACGACTTTTCCGATGATACCGCCTATTGTTGTGATAGAGTCGCCTATTGCCAGATTGTTTCTCATTTCTGCGAGTTTTTTCTTCTTTTTTTGCTCAGGTCTGATCATAAAGAAATAGAAGATAGCTATCATCACCACTATCATTATAATCATTTCAATGCCGCCGCCCATATATCGTCCTCCTTATTGCTTTATAGCACTGGTAGTATACTTGCAAATCAATGAAAATGCAAGAAAAACTTTGTCTTTGACATTTGCCGACATTTGCCTATTTGACAAATCTTAATATTCTGTGACCTTGGATTTTGAATTTACTGATTAAACTGTGAATCACGGTGCAAGTCACAGGGTATCTGAAAAAGTTGCTTATTTAGTGCTTGTGGAAACTTTATGTGGTCGAATCAGGCAGTAGCTTACTGTAGCAGCGCACTAAAACGCAACTTTCTCAGATACCCTGTGACCACAAGTAATCACAACAGGAGGGAAACAAAGTGATACAAATAACAAACCTGAGTAAATCATACGGAAGCAACAAAGCACTCGACGATATAAGCCTTGAACTCTCATACGGAATATACGCACTGCTTGGCCCTAACGGAGCGGGCAAATCAACGCTGATGAACATACTCACCCTCGGGCTCTTGCCGGACTCGGGAGAAGTCTTATGGCAAGGACAATCTATCGAAGCAGCAGGGCGGGACTACCGCTCCATATTGGGCTATATGCCGCAGCAGCAAGGACTCTATGACGGATTTAGCGGCTCGGATTTTCTGTACTACATCGCCGGACTGAAAGGCATCGAAAAAGCATGGCTGCCATACGAGGCTCAGCGAGTTGCGGAGCTTGTAAATCTTCGAGAACGCCTCCGCGACAAAATTTCGGGATATTCGGGAGGAATGAAGCAACGCATACTGCTTGCCGCGGCAATATTGGGCGACCCGGCAGTCGTAATCCTTGACGAACCCACAGCCGGACTTGACCCGAAAGAACGAATTCGCGTGAGAGAAATAATAGAGGATATGTCGGGCTACAAAATAATAATAACCGCAACACATGTTGTATCAGACATTGAAACCATAGCAGACGAAGTGATACTTCTGAAAAATGGAGTAATTGCAGACAGCGGCAGCCCTGAAGAACTATGCAGTAAACTTGATGCCCCCGACGGGCTTGAATCGGTATACATGAAAGTGTTTGAAGAATAAATAGTAAGAAATGGATAAACAGATATGATTTTGTTTAAATATGAACTATATAAAGTCATCACCAAAAAGGTGTTTTGGGGAATACTGGGTGCGGCACTTGCTGTAAACATGCTTGCATTATGGTGGCTAAATCCGCCGCCCGAAGGACTCAGCCACGCACAAGTCAGAGAAGTGTATGACACCATTCGCCCCATGAATATGGAGGACAAGATTACATTTTTAAGCGAGCTTATCGACCAAAGCGAAGAACACGAATTTCAAGATGAAGCCGTTTGGCTAGAGAGCTACGCATACAGTCAGCTTGCCACCGCCATTTTATATGAGCTGACCGTCAATACCCACACCGCATATCTCGACCGCATTGACGAAGCGGTTAACAGACTGCTCGGCACAGCAATATTCGGCAGTGACCCGAATACATTTCCTGCACGAAATATCAGCAGGACACAGCGGGATTTTTATGGACAGCGAGAAACGCAAATCCGCTTTGATGTAAACGAAGGGCTTTTTGTACTGCTTGAATCCCCATCAACGGACATAATCATTGTTTTGCTTATGCTGACAATCTGCACGGCACTCATAACCGATGAAAAAGACAGGCGGTTGTTTCTGCTCATAAAAGCGACTCCCAACGGGCAAACACACACCATCACGGCTAAGTTGGGAGCGATGGCGGTATGTATCGTCGGTGTCAGCACACTCACTTTTCTTTCGGGAATTATCTTCGCCGAAGTCACTTTTGGACTGGGCGATGTGACACGCTCGGTACAGTCCGTGCCGCTTTTCATAGGAAGCACGTTGCGTATGTCAGTAGCGGAGTTTCTGGGGCTGAATTTTCTCGCAAAAACTGCGGGGATGCTCTGCATAGGAGCGGCTGTCATGTTAATAGCAATTTATGCTAAACACTCGGTGATACTAATGGCGGCGACGGCAGCTATTGCCCTTTTGAGTGTGTTGATGGGCACGATTCCGATAGTATCGACGTGGAATATTCTGCGGTTTTTAAATATGTTTACACTGCTTCGCCCGCACCGTGTTTTCGGCGATTATTTCAATCTGAATATATTCGGCTATCCTGTTAATACGGTGCCTGTGTTTGTCCTTTTCGGCTCGACACTTTTAATAGGATTAGTGCTTGCTGTGTGCATATCGTTTATCAAAAAACGCGGACTGGAGAGCGATGCAGAGTTTATCAGCAAAATTACAAGCCGCATAACTTTCCGCAGAGCGAAAAATCTTAAAGCATCCGAGAGCAGTAATGATGAAAATTTTGAGCCTGTCTCAGTGCCAAAAAATGTCAGAAGCTGGAAATATTTTGAACTAAAGAAGCTGGCATTTACAAACAAAGCACTGCTGTTTCTCACTGCGCTTATAATCATACAGGGTTTTGCGATTTATGCTCAAGCGCAGCCGCGCCTTGGATTTCAGCACCACTCTGCGAGAAATATGCTCAGAACTTTACACGGGCCTTTAACCGATGAAAAGGAAGCCTTCATACTCTCGGAAAAGGCGAGATATGACAGATTTAGGGCTGAGCTCAACAGGCTTAGCGAAACAATGTATGACGATGAAGGCAACATCGACATGCTTATTTATCAGGATATGTGGTATTACGAAAGCCAAATCAACTCCATGCAGGGATTTCTCGCTGTGTACGAACGCTATCGGCATATCCTTTTAAATCCTCAAGCTGAGTTTTTATATGATTCGGGATATGTACGGCTCTTTGGCATGAGGGGTGCATATGCAGGGCTTGAGTCGGGGATTTTACTGATAATAGTGTTGATTTTGTCACTCGGCGGGCTGTTTTCTATGGAATATAAGACAGGTATGTACAAGGTGCTTGGCTCGACATTACACGGACACACAGATACAGTGAAAATGAAGCTGTTTTTATCGTCGATATTTACCATTGCTTCATTCATATTTACAAGTTTACCGGAGCTGATTTACATTGGTCGATTTTTCGGCTACCCGGGACTCGGATTTTCACTTTCAAGCATACTACCCACGAACATAGGTGGATTCCCCGCATTTATGAGCGGTCTGCCTATTTGGACATATCTGGTGTTTATGCTTCTTATGCGGTTATCCGTATTTATGGGAGTAGCAGTAATTATACTCGCCATCTCAATGAAAACCCGCAATACCGCATACGCAGTTTTATTATCATCGGGAATACTGGTTTTACCGCTGCTTCTGCACTTGTTCGGGTTTGAGTTTTTAAACGCACTCAGCCTGCTGAATCTTATCACGGTAAACCCGCTAATAGTTACTCCTTCTGTTATAGGAGCGATACAAATAACTATCTTTGCACTTATTTCAATAATGTGCCGTAGATATATTTTCAAAAATTTTGGGAGGTATTAACCATGAAGAAAAAATTACTATGTACGCTTTTAACCATTACCCTTGCGCTTGCAGTATTTGCTTTAACCGCCTGTGGTGATGAGGATAACCCATTCTTGGCTTTAGGCACATCAAGCTCGCAAAACGGTGCGTCTGATATACAGGCAGATAATGGTTATGTTTCGAGCGGAGACTCAGTCACAGCAGGAGGCGATTCTGAGGAAGCAGTTTTAGCACCATATAGCTCGGACAACGTTGAAAACACTTCCGGCACACCGCTCGGAGCTATGTCGCCTGACGGAATTGCGATTGCCGACAGATGGGATACAGAACTTGGAACATACTTTGTCGCCGCTGCCGAGGGAAGCACTGCTCCGCTACTTTTACATATGACAGACCGCGCTTCGGGAAGCACATTTGTTTTGTGTCCACGACCTGACTGCCGCCACGATTCGGCAGACTGCGGAGCATACTTGCCGCCGCCAATATTTGAAGGTGATGTAATAGGCAATGCCCGACACGATAGAGGCGGTGGAGTTGCGAGCGGGCTTTTATTTGCAGATGGTGAGCATATATTTTCAAGTAACGGTGGCAACACCATTTATCGCTTCAATCTCGACGGAAGCGGGCGGACAGAAGCCGTGCGAATCCCTGATGAGTACATGCTTTCACCGGATTCGGGCATATGGCTGCTAAATGGCAAGCTGTATGCACAAGGTTCGATTGTGCTTGCTATCGGAGATGAAGATTCCCCGGAATTTATGCTTCTCGGTGTAGGGGTGGTTATTGAAATAGACTATCAAAACGGCACAGTTCGCGAACTTCACCGAAACGATTACAGCCAAACACTTGAATCGGACGGGGAGTTCATATTTACAACAGTTTTTGGCCTGTGGGACGGGAAAGTTTTCTTTCGAGAAAGACATATGCCGGCGTGGGATGATACAGACAGAGCCGCAATAATGGCAAATTTTGACAATCAGCGCACGACACTATTTTCCATAGACCCACGAACAAACGAGAGAACTACAGTACATAGTGCAATACTCTCAGAAGCGAGCGAACCTGCCGTTATGGGGAGAGCCGGGGCAGTATTTCATTCTCGCTCTCAAAATGCAATGGTGCGGCTTGATTTGCTAACAGGCGAAACAGCCGTTCTTGCAGAGAATATCCACGGGTATATTCAAGTAGACAGAGAGCTGGGTGGGCGGTTATTGCTGGAACATTGGAGCGACCACCCCCGCTCCGATGCAAATGCTTTCGACCGTTCGAACCTACTAGCTCTAAACCTTGCCACAGGCGAAGTTTCCGAAATAACCCTGCGTATCACAACGAATATGGGTCAGCGAGGAGCTATGCGCATTGTCCGCGAAGAAAATGGATATTTCTACATTGAAGTCGAGCAGGAGCTTGAGAGACAGGAGGTTCGCGGAAGCGACCCATGGTATTCTCCTATCCGTCACCGCATGGGGCGTATTCCGCTAGAAGATTATTTCGCCGGAAACGCCGCCGCTATAGAGCTGCTGGGCTGGTATACGGCAAACGACTGGTTTACATGGGAACGTGAGATTAGAGGAAGGTAAAAGCTATGACATACAGATATGACGATAGACGGCAAAGATACAGGCAAAGACAAAGAAGCAGGCGAAGAAAAGCTTTTCTCGCTAAAATAGTTGCGTTTGCGGCATTGCTTGCAACTCTTGCGGTGGCATATAATTTTATGATGTCCGATGATAGAAGCGGCGAACGTTCACGGAATCTCACTTCAGTCATAACCCATAGCTTCCCTGAGTTTAGCAATCAAGTTTCGCTCTCTGATATAAATGACACGCAATACCTGAAACTTGTAAACCGTGACCTCTCAGTAGGGACACCCGTTGACCCCGAAAAACTTGTGCCGCTTTGGCCGGGCATATCTGTACGCGCAACATACATAACGCTTCACGAAACAGCAAGAAGCGCAATGTTTGAACTTTATCAGGCGGCGGGGCGTGACGGGATTCACAACTTGTTTGTCGCAAGCGGATTTCGCACGCAAGACCACCAGCGGGAACTTTACGAAAATGCGGCAGACCG
>WQTE01000017.1 GCA_009786445.1 Oscillospiraceae bacterium
GATGCNTTCTGGTCTGATGAGCCTGTAAACGCAGATGCTCTGAGGTCACTGGAAGAGCGAAGCCGCCTGTTTCGTTTTTCAAACAGGCTTTTGTATCTTTTTTCCCGCTCAGGCTTTACCAATGAATGTGCAGAGCTGGCAGGAAAAATCGGCGCGAATCTGGTCATGTTTGAGTGAGAGTGAATATGTAACCATCCGGGACGGGGGTTGCTGCTTCACTATCTACTGCTAGCCTTATGCTATGAAGCAGCTCCCCCGTCCCCTTGCTTCGCTAATCGAAGTATACGGGTTTGCCTGTTTTTGCGGACTCGTATATTGCTTCTAAGATTTGGGTTACTACGAGTGCTTGTTCCGGTTTTACGCAAAGCTCTTTTCCATACAAAATGGCATCGTAGAAATTTCTGGACTCCTGTTCCTGTATTGAGTAAACTTCCACACCCGGAACATAGGCGATAGCCCCATCGTCAAAGCTCGGCTTAGCGTTTATCATTCTGCCGTTTGCATCTGAAACAATAGTCAGCCCGTTTTTCATCATATCAGCTCCGGCTTTTGTTCCGCATAGTGTGCACTTTGCTTCTCCCTCTTCGAGGATATTTAAAGCCCAGCTTGACTCTAAGATAATTGTCGCACCGTTTTCCATGGTAATAAAGCCAAATGCAGAGTCCTCAACGGTGTACTCCGACGGATCCCAAGGACCGAATATGTTTCCGCAATCCGGATTATCGTTCAGCTTCTTATATGAGGTGCCCATGACGGATTTTGGCTTGTAATTGTTCATCATCCAGAGTGTCATATCAAGCGCGTGTGTGCCGATATCGATGAGCGGGCCTCCGCCTTGTTCTTCAGCTTTTAGGAAAACTCCCCATGTCGGAACGCCTCTGCGCCTTAGTGCATGTGCCTTTGCAAAGTAAATTTCACCAAGCTCGCCGTTATCGCACATTTTCTTGAGAAATTGAGGCTCAGGTTGATAGCGGTACTGGTAGCCGATGTACAGCACTTTTCCGGTTTCTTTGGCTGTGTCGCACATGAGTTTAGCATCTGCATATGTGGTTGCCATCGGTTTTTCGCACAAAACATGTATACCTGCTTTGAGTGCAGCTATTGTGATTGGTGCGTGGGATATGTTTGGAGTACATATGTGCACGGCATCTAACTGCTCGTTTTTTAATAGCTCTTTATAGTCTTTGTAGACCCTGGCGTTTGTCAGCCCGTTTTCGTCTCGCATTTCTTCGGCTCTTTCAATTAAAATATCGCAAAACGCGACTACTTCCGCTTCCGGTATGGACTTTATGCCACTTATATGCTTAGCTCTTGCAATACCATAGCACCCTATTATGGCAACTTTTAGTTTCTCGTTCATGTGGTCTCCTCCTAAAATTTTCTGATAAAAAAAATGATACCAGATACTGTTTAAAACTGCAAGTGTTTTTGAGGCTATTGACAGTTTCGATAATTATGGTTATATTGGTACATATCATAAGATAAAAGGGAGACATAAAACATGAAGCTTCTGGATAAATTTGCACTTCAGCTTTATTCTGTCAGAGATGCAACGGAAACTGACTTTGTCGGCACTTTGCGAAAAGTAGGTTGTAACGGCATAGGTTATACCGGCGTGGAATTTGCCGGATTTGGCGGGCTTAGTGCCGATGAAATGAAAACTGTGCTTGCGGAAAATAAGCTCACAGCTATCGGAAGCCACACGCCAATAGAGCGCTTAATAGATGCCGTTGATGAGGAAATTGCTTACCACAAAGTAATAGGTGCAGAGTATATTGTCTGCCCGTATTCGGAAATAAAGACAAAAGCGGATACTATTGCACTCGCAAAAACACTTACTCCCATAGCCGAAAAGATTGCTGCAAGCGGACTTAAATTCGGCTATCATAACCATGACCATGAGTTTGTTGTAGATGCAGGCGAATATTTGCTTGACATCTTGCTGGATAATTTGCCCGATTCTACCGTTCTTGAACTTGATTATTTTTGGTCTGAATATGCGGGCGTGGATTCCATTGCGTATATGGAAAAGCAAAAAAACAGACTTGAACTGTTTCATGTAAAGCAAATCGACAGTAATAAAAATAATGTTGAGCTGGACAGCGGGCTTATTGACTTTAATGATATTATCAGGAAAGCGCAAAGCTTGGGTGTTCGTCACTTTATTTTGGAGCAAGAAAAATATGCGGTTTCTTCCATGGTAAGCGTGGAAAATGCCATGAGGTATATAAGCAGTTTAGAGAAATAAATGTTTACAGAACGGATAAAAGGAGATAAAAGATGAAACTCGGATTATTTACAGCCTTATACAATTCAGAGCCTTTAGAAAAAGTTATGCCTTATCTGAAAAAACTCGGAGTGCAGTCGCTTGAAATCGGCACAGGTTCATTTCCGGGGAGTGGTCATTGCAACCCTAAAGAGTTACTAAAGAGCGAGGATGCAATCAAATCATACAAAGAAATGATTGTCTCAAACGGACTTGAGATTTCGGCTCTGTCCTGTCATGGAAATCCTGTTCACCCGAATAAAGAAGTTGCCGATAAAGCGCACAGCAACTTTGAAGAGACGGTCAAGCTTGCTCAAAAGCTTGGTGTGAAAACGATTGTTACTTTTTCCGGTTGTCCGGGTTCAGACCCATCTGCAAAGCGCCCGAGCTGGGTGACTTGCCCTTGGCCTGATGATTTTCTGGAGACACTCGAATATCAATGGAACGAAGTGCTTATTCCTTACTGGAAAAAAGCCGCCGCTTATGCTAAAGAACACGGCATACGTGTTGCTTTGGAAATGCACCCCGGATTTTGTGTTTATAATGCGGAGACTCTTCTGCGCTTGAGAAAGGCAGTCGGTGATACTATCGGTGCAAACTTTGATCCGAGCCACCTTTTCTGGCAAGGTGTAGACCCTGTGTTTGCCATCAGAAGCCTTGGCTCAGCAATCTATCATTTCCACGCTAAAGATACAAAAATAGACCCGATAAACACTGCAACAAACGGTGTACTCGATGTCCAGCCCTATGCTGATGAAATAAAGCGTTCTTGGCTTTTCAGAACAGTGGGTTACGGCAATGATTTTTCCGTCTGGAAAGATATTATGTCAAATTTGCGCTTGGTTGGCTACGACGGCGTTATATCCATAGAGCACGAGGACAGCCTCATGACACCGAACGAGGGGCTTGAAAAGGCAATAGAATTCTTACGCAAGGTAATGATGTTTGAGGAAAAAGGCGAAGTGACTTGGGCGTAAGAAGGGAAATTCTAAGAGCGGGGAAATTTTTTCAAAATTTGCGAAAGCTAAAGTTTAACACAGTTTTATCCGATATATCATATAGGATAAAACTGTGGCTATTATTTCTCACACGACTAGACGTATAATCACGATTCGATACAGTACGGGCGACGGGTTTGAAACAGCATTGACTTGCACGGTGCTTATCTGGTAAAATGTTTCACATTCAAACGTTATATTCTTCTTAGGTCGAGGTGAAAGGCATATGGAACTTACAAAAAACGAACTACAATTTATAAGTGTGTTATGGCGGTCTGAGACCCCATTGACTGCACCGCAAATCCTTGAAAGCCCTATGGAAAGAACATGGGCTGACAGGTCGCTACACGTTATATTAAATAATCTTCTTTCAAAAGGTGCAATTGCCGAACATGGGTTTGTAAAGGAAGGCAGGACAATATCACGCACATTTGTACCTGTGCTTACACATAAGGAATATTACACGTCATTACTCGCCGAGTGCGAATCAAAGGAACTTCTGGCATTAGTTTCGGCAGTTATACGCGAGAGGACGGATATAGGTGAGGAAACGGCGGGCGCACTTGAAAGCATCGTCCGGAGGTGGAGCGGGAAGTGATTTAGTTGATTATACGCTATTCATTAATTAACGCAATCGTACTATTTAATCTGGCTATGGTAGCCGTAGCCTTGCTTCGCCATAAAACAGGCTATCTTGCAAGATATACTACCTCTGCACTTCTAGCCTTGCTGATACTCAGCACGGTTCGGGTGTTTATTCCGATAAGTATTCCATATGTTACTTTTATTATACGCTCATATGAGGTGATACCGCGCATAGAATCATTTTTGAGATTTGACTTACTACCGTGGGACGGCAGACTCGAAGTACAAAGTGTTATATTGATTATTTGGGGTATCGGCATCGTAATAATGGGGCTGAAAACAGCAAATAATATGCGGCGTTTACATTTCATGCAGCGTTCATATCAAGTGATTGACAGCACGCGTGAAAATAAATTCGCACAGAGCTTAGGCATGAAACACGCAACTATCACAGTGTCGCCTAATGTAAGCGTGCCGTACATAACGGGAGTGTTTAAAGCAAAGATATTTCTGCCGCCGCTCGGTCTGCCTGATGAGAAACTGGAGATGGTACTCCGCCATGAATATCAGCACTTCAAGTCAGGAGATGCAATAATCAAGCTGCTTTACCTCATATTATCTATTATGTTCTGGTTGAATCCGTCTATCCATTTTTTCCTCCGCGACCTCGATTGTTTGCTTGAAATCAGATGCGATGCGGTGATGTCAAAGCGTATGACACGGGATGAGAAAAAGGTTTACCTGGAGACACTCCTTGAAATTTACCTAAGTACCTGTAGCGATTTCTCGCCCGCAGCAGCTTCAGCACTCTTTCGGGGTGATAACAAAAAGCTGATAATTCAGCGGTTTAAGCTCCTTACGAGCGAAAGAACGTCATTTCGCAGACAGGCAATATCCGTGATGGTGGTCGTGTTTTTATTCCTAGCATCGTTTCTGTTTATTATACAGCCTTATAACCAGCTACCACAGGAGTACATGAATGGTGTATTTATCTTATCGCCGGATAACGCAGTGATAGTCTTGTCTTTGGACGGCATATACAGACTGTATATTGATGGAATATTCTTCTATGAATTGCCTGAGATAACAGCTCCATTTGCCGGCATACCGATTATTTATGAAGAGGGGTAATAAAATCACCCGGCTTCGTACTTTTTTTCAAAATTTGCTAAAGTTTAACACATTTATTCCGATATATAACGTAGAGGGTAAAATTGTGGGCATTATTTTTTGCCCCACAAAACGCATAAGCACGATTCGACATAGCGTTGATAAAGAGTTGTCAGTGCAAAAAAATGGTTAAAATAGTGTTGACTCGTATGATGCTTGTCTGGTAAAATGGTTCATGTTCAAACGTATTATTTAATCTGGCGAGGCTAGGGCATAAATTCAAGATTGTTTCCATAGCAAGCAAACGGATTTGCTTTAAAAAATAAAGAGAAAACAAAATTACAAGGAGGTAGGAGAGAATGAACGTAGGACGAACAGGTAGCAACAACTGGTGGGCAAACGCTGGAGGGCGTAACCCCGGAATCGGAAAGTGGAATATGCCGCTCGCAGCAAGGCGAGCAGCGGGACTGACAGGAGGCGCATCGCAGGAATCAAACGGCACGGTATCTGCGCTTCAGAGCACATCACAGGCATTGACACAAGCACTAAACGCAATCCGCGGCATAGGCAACATAAGTAATCTCCGCAACTCACCGATGCAGGCAAGGCGACCAATTTCCGGAGACACAGATATTATGGCAATCAGGTCATTTGACCCGAACAGGATAATGGGCATCGGCAGGGAAGATTTCAGCGTTGAAGTACTTCAACTGGCGCAAGCACAAAGGAACGAGGGTGAAGCATTTGCCGCCACAGACCTCGCAACGGAGTCAGGATTTAGCGTGGGCGAACACCACATGGCAATCAATATTGGGAACCGCCAGTTTGACTTTCGCTTCACAGTTTCCGAAAACGACACAACAAGAGATGTTCAGCAACGTATAGCAGATGCCATAAACGCAACAAGGGACGAATTTGCAAGTTCAAATACCGTCCACTTTGACGTGACAGCATCTGTTACTTTTGATGAACAAGCAGGCACAAGCGCACTCGTTATCAGTTCATCACAGACAGGTATTGACCCGAGAGCCGGAGGAGGCGACTCGAATTTCTCAGTAAGAAGCATCTCAGGAAACGCAGTGGAGACCGCAGGAGTAGACCTCGCGACACAGCGTGCGCAAAATTCAGCATTCAGGGTACACCGCGGCGATACGCAGGGCGCATTACAGACATCAAGATCTAATGAGGTGAATCTGGGGTTCGGCGTAATGGCGGAATTTCTTGATACCGGAACTGTGGATGTTGAAATGGGCAGAGACACAACCACGCAGCAAAACGCATTTCGCCACATGGTCAACTCGTTTAACTATTTAGTCGGAGCAGCGAGGAATGCCGGGAGCAGGGGAAGCGCACTGGCAAGTGAGCTTGGCGGTATAGTGAGACAATTTGCGAGCCAGCTTGAAAGTATAGGCATCTCTCTAAACGCAGAAGGTCGTATGCAGATTGATGAAGAACGCATGGCAGCTGCAGCCGAGAGCGGCGAGCTGGAGGATTTTGCAAGGAGCCGTGAAGGCTTCAATGTACTCAGCCGCATAGGCAGGACTGCGGATAACGTGAGTGCAAATCCATCAGGCTTTGCAGACCCTCAGCCCGACTCAGGTTTTGGCGGTATGGACGGTTTTGAACCCGGCGGATTCATGGGCGGCGGAGTAAACTTCACGCCTATGCAGTCGATGCAGATGACACGGTTCATGAACATGAGCGTGCTGTTTGATTCGTTGATTTGAGAAGAGTGGGAGTGGAAGTGGGAGAAAATCATCGTGGCGGGCAGCAGCGAAGAATCTTTTTGCTCAAAAATACCTTGCGAGAAAGATTCTTCGGTTGCTCCGCTCTCTTGCAGTGACAAACTTAGTGTTTTGATATAGCTCCATTTCTTTCTGCCTCGCTTTTGCTTGGCAGACCTTGCGGCTGCTGCTGACTTTGCGTTATCAATACACATTTAAACGTGAAAATGCCTACAAAACGTAGATTTTTCCCACTTTTACCTATAGAAACAGATTATCGGCGGTTATTATTTTTTCCGTTTGCTTATCGTTTTTTCCGCTTTTTACGAACAACCACTGCTCTGTTTCGTAATCGCTGAAAATTTTTGCTCGCTCCGCAAGTGTTTGCAACACTTGCGGCTGATTTATATTGTCTCTCCACTTACATTCACCCAGAATGAGTTTTTTCCCACTTAGTGAATCAACAACAACATCTACATCTTGCGGGTTGCCTGCTTTATCCTTGCCCCACCAGCGCCCGAATGATTTTGCGATAAATGGCAGTTCTCGTTTTTGATTGAGTCTGCGCAAATATTGTCTGCATATTTCTTCAAAGACTTGCCCGAAATATTCACTCATGTTATCAATTGCAACATCTAAATAAAGTTCGCCGTTCCCGCGCTCTATTTCTGCTCGTACTGAAAATACATATCGGTACCAAAAACTCAAAAAGTTCTCGCTGATTCTGTATTGGCTGGTTTTCCCACGCAGCGGATTTGCACCAAAAGGTATGACTCGTTCGACCAAATGTAGTTCTTGCAGTGTAATCAGATATTTTGAAACTATATTTGATTCCTGCCTTGTAAACTGCACAATCTCATTTAGTGAAACATGACCCGCAGCAATCGCTTGAAGTACAGCATTGTAATTTGCAGGTTCACGAAACTCCTGTTTCATCAGGAGCGTTCCCTCGTTAAACAGATACCCTGTTATCTCAAAATAAAGCCTATTAAGATTATCTTCAAAAGAGCAATCCCTATTTATCAGCGATAAGTAGTATGGTGTTCCTCCAACTGTTGCAAAGTATCGCACCTTATCCGCTGCTGATATGTCCGGAAAAAATTTTGCGGCATCATAATAGTCAAGCGGTCCTAGCTTTAACTGACCTGTTCGCCTACCAAACAACGGACTTTTTTCTCCGAGTACATGGTTTTCCATAAAGCTGACAGATGAACCGCACAGTACTAAAAAAATATTTGTGTTTTTATACTCATAGTCTATCAAGTGCTGCAATATCGAGCTTAGTGATCCGTTTGCATTTGCGGCATACGGGTACTCATCTATAATAAAAACAAGGCGGTTTTCATTGTATTTGTTGCAAATTGCGCTGAGTATGTCCTTCCAATTTTCATATGTCGGG
The DNA here is from genome assembly GCA_009786445.1 of Oscillospiraceae bacterium. GTDB lineage: Bacteria > Bacillota > Clostridia > Oscillospirales > Oscillospiraceae > WRMH01. Next base: position 8,083 of record WQTE01000017.1, read on the forward strand.
GAAGGTGATATTCCTATTTTCTCGGCGAACAATCCCGAGAGTTTTTTCAGGTTAAGCATATCATTAACTTCCTCAGCCGGAAAGTAAAGCGAGTTTTTCCCTTTGATAAACTCATTTAATAATGATGTTTTTCCAATGCGTCGCCGACCGTAAACAACAACCATTTGAAATCCCGGGGTATCATACATTTTCTCCAGTGCTAAAAGTTCGCGTTCCCTGCCTAAAAACATAAAATCACCCTTTTCGATGCAAAAAGTTTTACTACTCGTAAGTATTATACTTTAAAGTAGTAAAACAGTCAATAGTTTATTATTTTGATATAGCTCGCAATCACATTTTATCAGGGGCTGTTACTTTTAAGATTTCCAGGCTGTTTTTTATGACTTGCTTTGTCAACGCTGCAAGTTTCAGCCTTGCGCTCAGCAGGGCTGTTTCTTCGCCTTTTATGCGGCAGGAGCTGTAGAATTTGTGAAATCTGGCTGCGAGTTCTATTACGTATCTGTTTATGCGTGACGGGTCGTAGTCGCGTGCTGCAATCGCTATTTCCTCGGGCAGCATTGAAATCTGCTTTATTAGTTCTCTTTCCGGCTCTGTGCAGAGTAAGTCAGGGTCTATATCTGCAAATTTCGGCAGACTGTGACCTTCTGATTCTAAGTTTTTTATAAGGCTGTTTATGCGGGCGTGTGCATACTGGACATAGTAGACGGGGTTTTCGCTGTCCTGCCTTACGGCGAGAGCTATGTCGAACTCCAAGTGGCTGTCGGGGCGGGCGTTAAAGAAAAATCTGCAAGCATCTACGGAAATCTCGTCCATCAAATCATTGAGAGTCAGTGCCTTTCCTGTGCGCTTTGAAACCTTTATTGTTTCGCCGTCCCTTACAATCCTCACCATCTGCATGAGCACAAAATGAAGCTTACTGCCATCTAATCCCAAAGCCTCACACATCACGGGAGAAGTCATCGTAGCAATTAGCCGTCTTGCATGCCCATGATGGTCTGCACCCCAAATGTCTATAGCTTTATCAAAACCGCGCTCCAGTTTGTTCCTGTGGTAGGCAATATCTGCTGCGTAGTATGTGTAAAAGCCGTTAGACTTTTTTAAGACCTCATCTTTCTCCCCACCCAGCTCTGTGTTTTTTAACCAGAGAGCACCATCTTTTTCAAATAATAATCCAGCCTTATCAAGTATATCAACAGTCGAAGCGACATATCCGCTATCATGCATTTTCTTTTCACTGAACCACTCATCGAAGTGAATTTTATACCTCTTTAAATGTTCTTTCATCTTTGAAATATTGCGCGGCAAACCAAACTCCACAAACTTTTGAGTGCGCTCTTCCAAAGGAAGATTACTCAGCTTATCTCCCTCTTTTTCAAATATTTCTTGCGCGAGATTTTTGATATCATCTCCATGATAACCATCGTCCGGGAATACATAATTTTCCTCTCCGACACAAAGCTGCATATAGCGCGCATCTATAGACTTCCCAAACAGGTCTACTTGATTGCCTGTGTCGTTCATTAGAAACTCACGCCACACATCATAGCCCGCCCTCTCCAGTACCGAAGCGAGTATATCGCCGAGTGCTCCGCCTCTAGCGTTCCCTATGGTCATTGGACCTGTCGGATTTGCTGAAACGAACTCCACCATAACTCGCCGACCATCACCTATGTTCGTGCGACCATAATTGTCGTTCATGCTTTCGACAAGATGTAGAACTTCATTATACCAACTATCAGCCAAAACAAAGTTAATAAAACCGGGACCTGCTATCGAAATAGATTTAAAGTAACTGTCACTCAACTCTATATTGTCTGTCAGGAGCTTTGCTATATCGCGGGGTGGTATTTTGAGTTTCTTTGCTGCTGCCATGGCATGAGTTGCTGCATAATCTCCATGCGAAGTATCGCGCGGTATCTCAACTGAGCCTGACAACTTTTCTGAAGTATCAGAAAGCGCACCTTCAGGGAGCGACCCCGACGTGCGCACTTTCTCAAATGCATTATTAATCAGTTCATCTATCTGATTTTTTGCCGCTGTAATAAGATTCACACTCAATCCTCCACTTTCTACTGTGGTAAGCTTTTTATATTTAACTTGAAAAGATTTTGACTGACGGCAACATTATCTACCTCAATATCGTAGCGGATTTCAAGATTTCCACCGTCTTCGCTCATACATTTTGTAATACTGTGAGTGTCTATACCCATCATTATAGATCCAAATGGTGTGGCATATAGAAAATGGTGTTTTTGCTGTTCGTCAAAAATCATGTCGCCCGTAAGTCCGTCATCTCGCCGCAAGACTATGCGATTAGGCTCAATATCAAAAATAGTATGCATTCCGTTCGCTCCCGTAAGGGAGGTTTCTTCGTAAGTCAAAGTTGACACATTGTCTGTGTGGAAATACTCGCCGTCAGTCATAAGTTCAAACGCATCATTATCGTCAACTGAATATACCGGCAGACCTTTTATTGATATGAATACACTCTTAGCATCATTTGGTTGTCTCATCATAATTCTTTCACTCCTTACCTTCCTTACCTTCACTCAAGTGTCACCTTTTGAACCTTGCCTCCGATATCTGAGTGCAAAAACCGCGAGGCTCGATATGAAAAACCTTCTATACTGTCTGTTACAAAATACTTTATCCCGCCTCCGGGATTTGCATCACTCAGCAAGTTTTGCTGCTGAAGCTCTCTTGCAACAAGCTGTGCTGTTTCTGTACCTGAGTCTATGAGCTTCACTGTTTCTCCCATAACATTAGAAATTATATCACTCAAAAGCGGATAATGGGTGCAACCAAGAATCAGTGTATCGATATTTGCCTCTTTTAGTGTTTTAAGGTATTGCTCTGCAACTTTAACAGCTATTTCATTATCTGCACTTACAAAGCCTTCCTCAACCAGAGGAACAAACAGCGGACATGCGGTCATATATACTTCTAAATCCTCTGATATCTTGGTCAGTGCCGACTTGTATGCCTCGCTGCGTATGGTTGCAGCTGTTCCGATTACTCCGATTTTCCCGTTTTTTGTATGTTTTGCCGCGGCCACTGCAGGTGCTGTAATAACCTCATAAATCGGCATATCATACGCATAAATCAGCTCATCCATTGCTACCGAGCATACTGTATTACATGCGACAACCATGGTTTTTATGTTGTGCAGAGCGAGAAATTCTGCATCCTGACCTGCATATTTAATAATTGTCTCAACAGAACGTGACCCATATGGCACTCTGCCTGTATCGCCTAGGTAAACCAAATCTTCATTTGGCAACAACTCCAATAGTTTTTTTACCATTGTCAGCCCGCCAAGACCGGAATCAAAGATACCAATTGCTCGATTATCCATAGGACACCTCTAAAACCCGCTACCCGTCACCTTTGCAGATTTTATTTCTCGATTCATGTCATACCAAAGGTATAATACGTTAATATACGTTCTTTTTCAAGTACATAATAATAAAATCTGCAAAATGTACTTTGTTTTGCTTGCTTACAAGCCATATTTTGTATAGAATAGAGATAATATAAAGAAAGGGATATGCCAATGATAGAGGGAATTTTTGAAACAGCAGCATATATGCAAAACAGGGAGCTCTCGTGGCTCAAGTTCAATGAGCGTGTTTTACTTGAGTCAAACCGTAATGAAATGCCGCTGCTGGAAAGATTTAAGTTCTTATCGATTTTCACAAGTAATCTGGATGAGTTTTACATGATTCGTGTCGGTTCGTTTATCGATTCCATTTTGCTTGGTAATAAACTTAGTGACAATAAAACGGGAATGACCACTATTGATCAACTAAATGAGATTTATCGTGCAACGGCTCCGCTTTATATTCTGCTCAACCATGCTTATTCCAATGTCACTTCGGAGCTCACAGACAACGGACTCTGTTTGATGAGCATCAATGAACTCTCTCCGGCAGAACTTAAAGCTGCAAAAAATCATTTCATGCTCAATGTTTTACCTATGCTCTCCCCCTCCATCATTGATACTAAGCACCCATTCCCACATATTCCGAACAAACAACTGCACATTGCTGTCACACTTGAAAAGAAAAAGGGGAACACGTTCGGGCTTATTGCTGTCCCGTCTGAGACTGATAGACTCATCCCGCTGGATAGTAACGAGGGTACGCACCGTTTTATTTTGCTTGAGGACTTGATACTCTATTTTGCAGATTTAGCTTTCGGAGTCTACACCGTTGCAGAGAAGCATATCATAGCAGTAACACGTAATGCCGATATTGGTACAGTAGAAGAGCTTCTCGATGAGGATATTGATTTTAGGCAGTTCATGAAATCCTTACTTCGGAAACGTCAGCGTATGGCGCCTGTCCGTTTGGAGATGGCATCACAGGCAAGTTCCGGAATGCTCGAATTTCTCTGCAAAAAATTGGGTCTGAAAACCCCTCAAGTGTTTTACTCTAAGGCGCCGTTTGATCTGTCGTTTGTATTTTCTCTGTCCCGCCATTTCAGTAAGGAAACTGTTGAGCATCTCTTCTGGCCTACACACTCACCTGCTATGTCCCTTCCGGCTACCGCAAGAGCGGATATGATTAAGCATGTGTCTTCAAAGGATGTATTGCTCTCATTTCCGTTTGAAAGTATGACCCCTTTTCTGTCGCTTATAAGACAAGCTGCTCAGGATTCCTCTGTATTGTCTATTAAAATCACACTCTATCGTCTGGATGCTCAATCAAAACTTGCCGAATCGCTGATACTAGCCGCGGAGAACGGTAAGGAAGTCATTGTTTTAATGGAACTACGCGCCCGTTTTGATGAAAGCAATAATATAGAGTGGGCAAATCGTTTTGAAGAGGCGGGATGTCGGGTCATATACGGCTTAGTTGGATATAAGTGTCACTCCAAGCTCTGCCTCATTACTCGCAAAGATGCAGGAAAACTTCAATACATCACGCAGGTTGGTACAGGCAATTATAACGAGAAAACCGCCAAGCTCTATACTGATTTGTCTTTAATAACTGCAAATCAGGAGATTGGACGTGATGCTGCCGCATTTTTCAGCAATATGCTTATAGAGAATCTTGACGGGGAATATTCTCATCTTCTTGTCGCACCAAACAGTTTTAAAAATAGTATCCTTGAGCTTATTGAAATCGAACGATACAAAGCAATAAACGGTGAACCGGGCCGGATAATGATCAAATGTAATTCACTGACTGACAAAGAGATAATTGAGGCGCTCGTTAGAGCCGGTAGTGACGGTGTAGAAATTTCAATGAACATACGCGGAATTTGCTGTCTTGTGCCACACCTTCCCAGTGTCACCGACAACATACATATAATAAGTATCGTAGGTAAGTTTCTTGAGCATACCAGAATTTTCTGCTTTGGTGAGGGAGACGACCAGAAGCTATATATAGCCTCTGCTGATTTTATGACACGCAACACGCAGCGCAGAGTCGAAGTTGCTTGTCCGATTCTTGACCCGGATGTGAAAAAGAGAATTTTATGGATGCTGGATGTCATGTTCAAAGATGATACAAACTCATGGGAGCTGTGTTCGGACGGCAGATATATTTTGCGCCCAACGAATGATTTTAGAAACCCTCAAAACTCGCAAGAAATATTTACACTTGAAGCTCAAAAAAAAGCTGCTGCTTTAGATGAGGAAATTTCAGGTGTAAAGCGTAATACGAATTCTATGAATCCGTTTAAAAGATTTTTGCGCTACATATTTCCCAGATAAACATATGTTAGATATTTCTCTGCTGTCTCTTTTGCCCTATGCATTGTCTCTTTTGGTGTTTGCTGAGCGTTAATATATTTGTGTCTCGGAAAGAATCTCGACAGATGAAACGGTATGTTAGGATCGATTTTTGCAATCCACTTTGAAATGCTGTTAATGTCGTTTTCATTATCACCCGGAACAACAAGCGTAGTCAGCTCTACGTGGCAAGTTCTGTGAGCTGTTTGAATTGTATCTAATACCGGCTCCAGCGTTCCCGAGAACCTGTTATATGTTCTGTCGTCAAACGCTTTGATATCAATGTTTATCGCATCTATTAACGGTAGAAGTTCTAATAGTGGGCTTCTGTTAATATATCCGTTTGTAACCAGAACATTTGCCAGACCGCTTTTCTTTGCAAGAGTTGCGCAGTCAAAAATGAACTCATAACCTATCAGAGGTTCATTGTATGTGTAGGCTATTCCGATGTTTCCGTTCGCTCTTGCAGCAGTCGCAAACTGTACTATCGTCTCCGGCGACATAAAGTCTATCTTTGCCTTTTGATACTCCATTGAGATTTTGTGATTTTGGCAAAATCCGCATCTGAAGTTACAACCATACCCACCAATCGAAACTATTTTCTTCCCTCTCTGAAAATGATAGAGGGGCTTTTTTTCGATTGGGTCAAGAACAATTGAAGTAACTGCTCCGTAACTTGAGGCAATTAGGGTTTCGCGTATATTCTCTCGAACGCCACAAAAACCGATTTGGTTATCTTTTATAAAACAGGTGTGCGGGCACAACCTGCAAACAATTCCCTTACCTTCCTTACTTTCCTTGTATGACCAGTGCCGTGCCTCTACTTTTTGGCTCATTGTTGTCTCGCTTTCTAGTTTTTGGTTTTATTTTTACAGATGATCGAGAACGGCCGCACCTGCAAGTTTGTTTTCGCATTATAAATTATCCGTGCCGGATTACTTCAAATCTTTCGAGCTTATAATTTTCTGTAGGAGAAATTCCTGCCTTTTGCCGGGCTATATTGATTTGCTCTTCCACTGTATTCACTCCATCGAGATTTGGGAGCAAGAGGCCTCTTTTGTGACCGCTTGAAATTATTACACCATACTTCTTTACATCCAGTTCGCCCGAACTTTTTATTGGTTCCGGCGTTTGGAGAACGTCTACCTTATATGTCAACAGAGGGAGTTCACTTTTAGTTACGGGACTGAACCTATTATCACTCAGCCCGGCAGAAATTACGTTTTGAATTATCTCATCGGCAACTGACTCGGTAGTAGGAGCGATAGTACCTATGCAGCCGCGGAGACTCCCGTTTATGTGAAGCGACACAAACACTCCGGCGCGTTTGTTTTTCATCTCACTTGGTAAGTCGTTGGGAATAGGGAGTTTGTCTCCTGTCTCTATTACGTGTTCTAGCGACCGTCTCGCGAGGTTTTGATATTCGTTTTCTCCGTTCTTTATTATCTTTGACGATTGGATAGCGAACTCCATGTATTTGTCCAAAATATCTCGCTTCTCATTATATCCGCTTACTATGAACCGCGCAACTGCATAGCCAACACCAAAGGGTCCTTCATACGATAACAGCTCTGCATCAACATCGTGTCTGTCTAAACAGCCTGCTAAAATCATAAGAGAATTATAGCCGCACTCACCCGCTCCCCTGCGCAGATCATCCGGAATTTTAAGCAAAGATAAAAAGTCACCCGATGATAAATTCTCAGTCACCAAAGCATCAAATTTGGCTCCTTCCGAAGCATAGCCGCATGCTCCGCTATTTTGCAGTTTATGAGATAAATCCGAGGATGCAATTATCACTGTTTTTCGATTTAACTGTTTTATTGCTTTTGCGATGACCTGACCAAATCTATAATGCTCGGCAGGTGACATTCCTGATTGCGAAATCCGAAGTGAGCTATAATCTGAATAATTTTTGTTAATGCACCACATGGGCACAATAGTACCGTGATCGAGACTTTTATCCTTTTCTCCCTGTGTTCCCGCATAGACAGAGTCGGTCTCAGCTATCCCCTCAATCGTGTAGGCAAGCTCTTCGTCATAGTTTGTAACTACTTCTTCTTCGGGAGCTCCAAAACGCGCAAAGTCTCCCCGCGCTGTCTTTCCCGGGGAAATATGGAAGTAATCAGAGTACATAACACTATGTGGGGTGATGAAAACAATTGTCTCAGGCTTACATTCTGCGATTTCCTTACTTACCTTACCGAGTGCTGCTAAAGTATTTTCAACAAGGTTCTCTTTACCTTTTCCCACGCTCGGTATAACCAGCGGCGGATGTGGTAATGTGTATGCTTTTACGATAGCCATATAGTTAATGCTCCAATCCTTTTTATTAGATTTTAACGCAATCGAGTTTTTTTTACAAGATAGAGTTCTGCATATTTTTTTTATGCTATGTATTGACATCGTTTTAGGTTTAGTTTACTATGAGTAAGGAATCTATCCGGTGGTAGGGGGCATAGTCGTTTTGTGCCCGGAAAATTGCGAAAGGAATGGTCATTATCATGATGGAAATGGCTAAGGTTACAAGCAAGGGGCAAATCACTATCCCCATTTCAATAAGGCGAAACCTCGGCATAAACGAGGGAGACAAAATTCTCTTTATTAACAAGGAAGATGGGGTTTTAATGGTAAACCCTGATACATTTCAGGGCGACATAACAGAAGAAGTCGCTCCGGTAGCTTCAAAGCCCGGAGAAACGAAAAAAACCGCAAAGAAAAAAGCACCTGACTCGATGGCTCCGCCGGTCGCTGCGGCTGAACTTTCATCTGCGCCGGTTGCTACGCCCGGTCCTGCGGCTGAGCTTTCATCTGCTCAGGCACATGCCGAAGAACTTAAGCCTGACGAAACTTCATATACAGAAGATTCTGTTGAAGATAGTTATACTGCTATTGAGTATGACACTGAAACTGTGCAAAGCGACTACGCTTCACCACCATCCGCACCTGTTCCTCTGCCGATTTATGACGAACCTGAAAAGCCCGATATTCACACAGGAGGCATCAACCTATCCACTTTGCTTGATGATATTCGTTCTATCGGTTCAAACATATAGTCATTTTTAATTGCCCATTATATATATTACCCTTGTCTTGCCATCCACGTTTCCATGTGGGTGGCAATTATTTGAAATGGGGTTGGTCCTATGTCCAGAATGAAGCGATGAAATTCTTTTAAGTTGAAATTGTTTCCCAAAGTGTCTTGAGCGTGAGTCAACAGCTCAAGCATTTCGATGTAGCCTAGTGAGTACGGTACTGCAAAAAGCGGCACCCCTGTTACCATGTTATAAATATTGTTAATAACACCCGTATCAGAAATGTTAAAACCCATCAGCGTTTGCGCAACCATGTCGTGATTCCATCCCAAAACATTTACGCCGAGATCAATATAAGCCTGAATGAGCAAATCATATAGACGTAAATTCCACATTAGATCTGCTACTATAGGGTCAATCCCCGCCATGGAATAGCTAATCATCTCAACATAAGTCGCCCAACCTTCTACATAACCTATGTTTGAAAGCATTGAGCGGACAGGATGTGGAAACTGCTGGCGAAAATACACTGATTGGTACAAATGACCGGGATAGCCTTCATGAGCAATTACGGTAAATAGGAAAAGTTCATCGCTCAAACTCGCAGGATTTATGTATATTACATTGTGGTCAAAGTTATCTATTGCGGGCAAAAGGTAAAATGCCGGGCTCATGAAGTCTTGCAGGCTTTCGTGAACCTCCAAAATAACATGTTGTGTCGGCTCAATCTGCGGAAAATCTTTTATCATCGCTTTTTGCAATACAACTATAAAAGATTCTGGAGTGCCATCACCAACATTAACCGAAACTCCGTCGGTTAAAAATTCATTAAGCCATGGATATTCAGTAATCGCGAAGATTATATCACTCAGCACACGGGCTATCCACTCTTCATAAAGTTCTCTGAGTTCCTGTGCAGTTCTGTCAGTCCCTGCACGCTGTTGCAGCATTGCAATAGCTAACTCTTCACCTCCGGGCAGTGATGCAAGACCGCCCGAAAAAACTGCACTGCCTCGCAGCTCACGCATTGCCGAAAGTAGAGTTTCGTATGCCGTCAATACATTATTCAAAACCAAGTCGCGATTTCTCTGCTTATAGTTCTTACGCTGTGCCGCAGTGAGCTCGTCGTGCTCATTTATCCTGTCATCAAATACCGTTATCATGAAGTTGTCTTCCCGATTTTCAAGAAAACTCTCCAAATGTTCTATCACACTGTCCACATTCGCATCATTTAAGAAAAACCCACGTGATGCACGTTCACGCTCAAACTCGATGATATCATCAAAGTAGCGTTCGATGTCTTCGAGTAAACTTAGGTATCTCTCGATGTCATCTACTGTATAAAATGAAAATTCAACAAGCAAAAACGGCAGTTGAATCTGTATCCCTGTGAGTGGCCGGATGTATCCTGTGTAGAAAATAAACTCATCCTCAAGGCTTATGTATTCATTTAGCCTTATATTTCTCTGAATTATTGCGTGAATAATCCTCTGATCTTCACGCAAAAGCTCATACTCAAAAGTGAAAAATTCCTCTGCTTGCGCTCTGCTTTCTTCTCGGCTTATCTCCCGCTGCGCCGGATCGGTTGAAATTATTTCACCGAATGTAGGCTCCGGTCTTTCTATGCCCATTTCCTCGGGGTAGGCAAGAAAAAAATTCATCGTGAGGGTATCCGCAGACACCCACTCGGCGAATAATTCGTCTAAAAAACGGTCAAACCGCAGAGCTTCATCCTGAATGACCGGCTCCGGGCTTTCCACTATATCATCAAAGGCAGGCACATTATCGCAAGCCGCTATAAGTGTGAGCAATAAAGTCAGCACTATCAGCGCAACTGAAAAACGCCCTAACCTAAACTTTTTTGTCATAAAAATGACCATTCCTTCCGAAAATCCTCAGGCATAAACGATTCATGTAAAGTAATTGGCGGTTTGTAAATTGACCATCATCTATAGCTTATTCTACTCGGGTGTAGGTTATACCGTCACCATCAATGTCTATTATTGTGAGCGTATTTTCGTTTAGAATAATGTAAAACACATGAGGTCCTGTCCACTCACCTTCCACAAACAGCCGCCCATCTTCACCTATATGCCAGTCTCCCCATTCTTCCCATTGCGATTCAAAAACTTCTCCGCCATTGTCTCCGCTATACGTAAACATTACAAAATTAGACAGGCCGAAAAAGAACACAATATCACCATGTGAAAAAGCCCAAACACCATCAAGCTTAACCGCATCTATAGGGTCGGTATGAATAATCGGCGGTGGCGTAAGCCGCGGCGCAGGTGTAGGCGGCGCAATGGGTAACTCTAAGACACCCATTCGGTTTGCCTCCTCAGCCACAGCCGCTATATGACGATTTGCAACTGTGAATGCTAAAATCGTTCCAATAACGACCACAACTACTGCACATATCGCTGTTACAATGATGGGGGTGTTTGATGATTTTCTTGCGTTTTTCCTCGGCTCTACCGATGGCACTGATGGAGGCATAGTGTACTGCGCTGACGTAAAGCGAGCTCTGCAATTTGCGCAGAAAGCTGCATCAACTTTTGTCTCAAAACCGCAATTTTTGCATGTCATTGTCGTAGTTCCTCTCCGCTAAATGAATCGCTTATGAAATAGCCAAACTATGATGTCTCTATCAGACCATAATCCCCTTGCTTGCGCTTATAGACTATGGAAAACGCATCGCCTTTGTTTTGATTTTTAAACACAAAGAACTCATGCTCAAGAAGATTCATTTGAAGCACAGCCTCTTCGGGTGTCATTGGTTTTACAGGGAAAGACTTGCTGCGCACAATTTTAAACTCCTCACTATCCTCGTCAACTGCTGCCTCAACAATTCCAAACGAACCTCTTTCTTTTTCAAGTGAGCCGCTGCGAAGTCTTTTCTCAAGGCGCGTTTTGTTCTTGCGAATCTGGCGCTCAATAGCAGCCACAGCAGAATCAATTGATGCAAACATATCGTTTGTTGTGTCTGTAACTCTGTAAAACATTCCGTTATTTTTGAGTGTTACTTCAACAATGAAACGTCCGCGCTCACTGCCAAATGTGACAAATGCTTCTGACTCTGTTTTGAAAAAGCGATCCAGTTTACCGATTTTTCTCTCTGCGTATTCCTTTAGTTCGTCTGTTACCTTTACTTTCTTGTCTGTGAAATTGAATTTCATAAAAATGACCATTCCTTTCAAAATCTTCAAGCACAATTTAGTTTCTGCGCTTTTTCTCCAGTTTGATTTTAAGCACACTGGGTTTTTCTTTTTTATGGTTTTGCTCAATAGGCTCCGGTTCGGGGGCGGGGCATACCTGTTTTTCTTTCACATATCCGTCCACTTGACTGCGAAGCCGGCTGAGTTCTGATTTAAGCTGCGCCAATTCCCTCTCTGTTTCATCCTTCTTCATGCAGTGTTCACTGATTAGTTCGTTTAGTTTTTCTATCTTTGCCTGATATTCTTCTTTTTCCTCAAGGGCTTCGTTTCTCTCATTGGAAATTTTTGTGATGTATGCAACTACATCATCCCTGTTGAATCCTCCAATGAATCTTTTCCTGAAGTGAATAATTTCTCCTGCCACTGGCTTACCCCTCCTCTTGTGGTTCATTTTCCGGCTCTTCGTATGGCGTTTCATACGTGGGGTTTTGAGGTTCTTCTACCGGTTCGTCGGGTGCTTGATTATCCTGCTCGTTGTACACTTCCTCATTACCCTCTGCATTTTCTGTATCGTCATACGGGTATTCATATTCATAGTAGTCCGGCTCTTCGAGAGCTAAAATATCTCCTAAACTGAGCGGTCCGTCAGAGATTACCGTGTTTTCCCTGTCCCACTCATAACCCATCGCTTCAAACTCATAATCGCTTTTCAAAAACGCTTTTTCCAGCCCGTACACTGCACTCATTGCAACATCTATATGATAAAAATAGCCATCCAAGTAAACAATATTCCACGCATGTATCAGACCATCAAGATACCCTAAAACTATGCGATTGTCAAATCCTATTTCATCACTGAGTGCTTTAAACGCCATCGCAAAGCCCTCTCCCACTGCACGACCTCTGACAAGTGCACCATATGCAGTTGCAGAAAAATTTTGCGCACCATGAACACTGATTGTTCTGGCTGGTCCTTCTTCAAACTCTATTGAAGCTATAAGATTTCTCACAAGCGAAAGGAGTCTCAGCGGGTCTGTGTCGCCTGTTATTCTCTCTGCATTTTGCTCAATATAGAGTGAGAGCATTCCGCTAAACCGTCCCATCATCGCCGAGGCATATATAAATCCAAACTGAATTACGTAGATTCTGTCGTTGCCCTCCTCGGGAAAGCTCTCAAGTGTCACAAACGGCAACATCACTATTAAACTCGGATTTTCGTAGTAGAGCTGTCTTACCTTCTCGGCAACTGCCTCTTCCGTAAGTTGCAACGTGCTGCGAAAAACGACTTGTTCCGTATGGTGACCCATGGCATCTAAGAGTTCACGCATCAAGTGCCGCTCTGCTACCACCGTGATAATTTCTTCCAGCTCTTCTATTGTTCTGCTGAACTCTATAACTACGTCAACTTCAAAGTATGTGACAATTCTCGTCGCAGTTACTGTAATGTTTGCTACAGCATAGGCACCTATCGGATGGTAACGCATTATCTGCTCAGCTACCTGCTCGACTTCTGCCCCAATGTCTTCATTACCGAAGTGATGATATAATATCTGTGCCTCTGTCTCATGCTCTATGACCATATTAATTAAAATTTCTTTAAACTCATCAATATCGGAAACAGATATCTGTTCTACCGGCTCCCTCTCATACGGCGGTGCAACATGAGGCGTTATCAAGTAAAAATAACCATCAAGTATATTTGCACAGCCGACTGTCAATGTGACCACTACAATCAGAATTACCAGTATGGTTGAAAGACGTTTCAATGTCAAGCCTCCTCTTGTAAAAATTTTAATTGCTCTTCGCCTTTATCTTCGGGTTTCAGGAGTGCTCCTGCTGCGGGGACTGCCCTTACCCTATATCTTTCCGGTCTTTGAATATCTGTCTCATCGAGCGGCAGTGCCTTTTCCACTTTTCTGTTTTTCTTTAATGACATTACCCCCACGCCCTGCGTGTTTCTTGTTGTTTTCGGGGCCATAATCGAAGTGTTGTATACGACTACCCGTCCATCGCTGGAAAATACGGCAACTTCCTTGTCCTCTGATAGCGGCATAACAGTGCTTACAGGGGATTTGTCCGAATATGCACCTGTAAGTTTTTTGCGGTTAAGTTTTGTTGCATAGCCCGCCAGCTCCACCCTTGCCGCCTTGCCGTTTTCAAAGAAGAAAATAATATGGTCTTTATAGCCGCCGGGGTCCAGCAGGAAGATAACATTCTCCCCTTCGTCCATCTCCAGTGCCGTGGGCAGATAAGTTCCGAGATTTGATGCTTTGGAATCTTCAAAGTCGTGGACCCGCGCCTTATATACCTGCTGTTTGTCCGTAAATACAAGCAGTTCGCTCCTGTTTTGAGCAGAGAAACTGATAAACGGACCATCGGAATCTTTGTACTTATGCTCACCGCCCATGCGGAGCGAGAGTGGAGTAATTTTTTTGAAGTAGCCCTCGCGTGACATGAAAATGTTTACCTGATAATCCTCTATGTGTTCCTCAATGTCGAACTCTTCTATTTCATCTTCATAAACTATCCGGGTTCGGCGGGGCTGAGCGTACTTTTCAAGGACTTCCTTTAATTCCTTTATGATAATACTGTTTATGCGGCGACTCGAAGCCAGAATTGCTTCCAAATCGGCAATTTCCTTTTCCAAATCGTCTGTTTCTTGTGTGCGCTTGAGTATATGCTCGCGGTTGATGTTTCTAAGTCTGATTTCGGCAACATAGTCTGCCTGTTGCTCGTCAATCCCGAAACCAATCATAAGGTTTGGCACGACTTCCGATTCTTCATCCGTCTCTCTGATAATTTTTATTGCCTTATCAATATCGAGCAGGATTTTTTGAAGCCCGCGCAGCAGGTGCAGCTTTTCTTTTTTCTTTTGCATATCGCAGTAGACACGTCTTTTGACACAATCTGCTCTCCACGCTGTCCATTCTTCCAATATTTCCCGTACCCCCATAACTCTGGGTACTCCGGCTATGAGTATGTTGAAGTTACAGGAGAAGCTGTCCATGAGCGGGGTTTGTTTATATAACTTTGCCATGAGATTGTCGGGATTTGTGCCACGCTTCAGCTCTATTGTAAGTTTTAGTCCCGAGAGGTCGGTTTCATCGCGCATATCTGCGATTTCTTTGAGTTTGTTTGCTTTGACCAACTCGGCTACTTTGTCGATAATGGATTCTGCTGTTGTCGAATATGGGATTTCCGTGATTTCAATGAGATTGCCTTCTTTGACATATTTCCACTTTGCGCGTACTTTGACACTGCCTCTGCCTGTGTTGTATATTGATTCCAGTTCTTCTGCATTATATATCAGTTCGCCGCCCGTCGGGAAGTCGGGGGCTTTAAGGGTCAGCGCGAGGTCACATTCTTTGTTGCCTATATATTCTATCGCTGTGCGGCACACTTCGTCAAGATTAAACCCGCAAATATTGCTCGCCATGCCAACGGCTATGCCCGTATTTGCGCTTACCAGCACGTTCGGAAATGTTGTCGGGAGCAGTGCCGGTTCTTTCATTGTACTGTCGTAATTGTCTGTGAAGTCAACCGTTTCTTTGTCTATGTCCCTGAATATTTCACCACATATCTGTGACAGCTTAGCTTCTGTGTACCTCGATGCGGCATATGCCATGTCGCGCGAAAAAACTTTACCGAAGTTTCCTTTGGAGTCTATAAATGGTGCGAGCAATGCGCCATAACCTTTTGACAGGCGCACCAATGTGTCGTATATCGGGCCGTCGCCGTGTGGGTTCAGGCGCATGGTTTGTCCTACTATGTTAGCTGATTTTGTTCTTGCACCGGTCAGTAGTCCCATTTTGTACATTGTGTACAGGAGTTTTCTGTGAGATGGTTTGAAGCCGTCAATCTCCGGTATTGCCCTTGAGACAATAACGCTCATCGCATACGGCATATAGTTTAGTTCAAGCGTATCAGTTATAGGCTGCTCGAGCACTTTCGCTTGCAGCCCTTTTACGTTTTGATTTACCTCTTTCCTTTTTGGCATTCTGCCTCCTGTTACACATCTGTACCCTTAGGGGCGGATGCTCACATCAACCCACTTTGCGATAGATTTGCCTGCTCCATGGGCTATGCGGATGCCGTCCCTGTTTTTACGAAACATCTGCGAAGTCTAGGTACTTGTGTCCGTTTTCTGATATGAAGTCTTTTCTTCCGTTTAGGTTGTTACCTAAAAATAGGTCGAAGGTGTCTGCTGTGATGGTTGCTTCAGCCGGCATTACTTTTACCAGTCGTCTGCTTTCGGGGTTCATTGTTGTTAGCCACATCATTTCGGGGTCGTTTTCACCCAATCCCTTAGAGCGGCTGATTGTATATTTTGAACCGCCCAGTTTTTCTATAATCTCGTTTTTCTCCCGGTCGGAGTACGCAAAGTAAGCTTTGCCCTTACAGCCTATTTCATAGAGAGGGGATTCGGCTATGTATATGTAGCCTTCTTCTATCAATGTTGGCACCAAGCGATATAGCATTGTTAAAATCAGTGTGCGGATTTGAAATCCGTCATAGTCTGCATCGGTGCAGATTATGACTTTGTTCCAGCGCAGTGAATCGAGGTCAAATGCGCTCAGGTCTCTTGTGTGCTTGTTTTGTATCTCCACTCCGCATCCCAAAACTCTTATTATATCAGTTATTATGTCATTTGCGAAGATTTTTCCGTAATCCGCTTTCAGACAGTTTAGTATTTTTCCGCGCACCGGGATAACGCCTTGAAACTCGGCATCTCTGCTGAGCTTACACGCTCCCAGCGCTGAGTCTCCCTCCACTATGTATATCTCGCGTTTTTCGATGTCTTTGCTTCTGCAATCTACGAATTTTTGTACACGGCTTGATATGTCGATGCCGCCTGAGAGTTTCTTTTTGATGTTCAAACGTGTTTTCTCCGCAGTTTCGCGACTGCGCTTGTTTATAAGGATTTGCTCAGCTATTTTGTCGGCTTCAGCTTTGTTTTCTATGAAATATACTTCAAGCCTGCTTCTTAAAAATTCGGTCATCGCCTCTTGTACGAATTTGTTTGTGATGGCTTTTTTTGTTTGGTTTTCAAATGATGTCTGGGTTGAAAAACAGTTTGTCACCAGCACAAGGCAATCTTGTATGTCGGCAAATGTTATTTTGCTTTCGTTACCTTTGTATTTGTTTGTTTTTCTGAGATAGGCATCTATTTCGGCAACGAATGCGCTTCTTGTTGCTTTTTCGGGTGAGCCGCCGTGCTCCAGCCATGATGAGTTGTGGTAGTATTCGATGACACTGACTTTGTTTGAAAAGCAAAACGCCGCAGAGAGTTTTACTTTGTATTCGGGCATATCTGCTCTGTCCCTGCCTTTACGCTCTGCTTCAAAGAAAACGGGCGAGGTAATGCTTTCTTCCCCTGAAAGTTCTTTTACATAGTCGAGTATTCCGTCTTTGTATAAAAATTCCGTAGTCTCGAACCTGCCGCCTACCTGATTTTTAAACTTAAATGTGACCCCGGCGTTGACTACTGCTTGTCTTTTCAGAGTTTCCAGAAAATATGTGGGTGGTACTGCTATGTCAGTGAATACATCTAGGTCGGGTTTCCACTTTATTATTGTACCTGTGCGTTTTTCTGTGTAGGGCTCGTGTTTTAGTTCTTCGCCTTTTTCGCCTAAAACCTCGCCTTTTTCAAAGCGCAAGCCATATTTTTTCCCATCGCGGAATATTGTCACGTCCATAAATTCGGAGGAGTACTGTGTGGCACAAGAGCCAAGTCCGTTTAGCCCGAGTGAGAATTCGTAGTTGCTCCCCTCGTTGTTGCGGTACTTCGCTCCCGCGTATAGCTCGCAAAATACCAGCTCCCAGTTGAACATATTTTCATTTGGGTTCCAGTCAACGGGGCAACCACGCGCAAAGTCTTCGACTTCAAAGGTGTTGTCTTCAAAGCGAGTGACTATTATTTGTTTACCATAGCCTTCGCGGGCTTCGTCTATCGAGTTTGAGAGTATTTCAAAAATTGCGTGCTGGCAACCTTCTATACCGTCCGAGCCAAATATTACCCCCGGACGCTTTCTGACCCTATCTGCACCTTTTAGCGCACTGATAGAATCGTTGCCATACTCTCCGTTTTGAACTTGCCTGTCTGTTTTGCTCATGGTTAAACTTGCCCTATCTATAAAAATCACCATATACCAGCAGTATTTCCCATTATCTGCGAGGCCGGTGGTGTGCGACATACATTATATAGTATAAAGAGTGATATTGCAAGGTTTATCTACGTAGCACAAGGGGAGAGAAGGGGATGGCTCCATCATCTGTTAGGCTGTGA
Organism: Oscillospiraceae bacterium; assembly: GCA_009786445.1. Taxonomy (GTDB): domain Bacteria; phylum Bacillota; class Clostridia; order Oscillospirales; family Oscillospiraceae; genus WRMH01. Next base: position 26,296 of record WQTE01000017.1, read on the forward strand.
CTTGCAACATACTATAGTATAATTATCGTTGTTGCTCATAAAATGTATAGGTATTTCACGAAAAGGTATGCTATAATGTATGTGGGGGAAAGAACAATGGCAATATGAGGTGCAAAATTATGGAAGATAATTATGATTTTTCTAATGCAATAAGGAATCCCTTTGCAGGGAGAGAGAAGGGAAAGTTTAATGTTACAATCCATATGAGCGGTTCTGAAATAAAAGAACCCTCAAGTCAAGGAGCAACAATAAACATCACCACTCTTACTGCTCCACCGAAACCAGACGAGGCAGATCGTGTCGCCGAGTCGTCTGCTGTTAGATACACAAAAAAGGGAAGCAACTAGCTGTCCCTTCAGATTCTAGTATATTCTATATCGCCCTGCGAGTGCTAGTAGTGAGAAGAAGTACAGTAGGTTATCGTAGTACCTCCTTCGGTCTGTCCGTAGTTTTAGGCTCCAGAACAGCCGCACAAACTTTTCGCGCAATTCCCCATCGGAAGCCAGCGACGATGCGCAAGTTGTTGCACGGAGTCCCAGCGGATGAAGCATCCCCGACCCCATTGCATCAGGCTCCTTTTTTTGAGGGAGGAGCACCTCGCCATTTACTGAGTAAACATGGTCGAACTTCGACTCGTCCTCGAAAAACCGCTGTATTGAGGCAGCTTGACTCTGCTGCCACGGGTCTTTTTTGAACCACACCCAATCAAGCGCGATATTCAGTGCAGTGCGATACGCATCCGAGAAAAAGCAACTACTATACTCGTGCCGAACCATTGGCGTACCGTCATAGTGTGATTGATTCGGATTTAACCCCGTTTCCGCATTGCACGCCTTGTGCAGAAACTCACGAGACAACCTTGCGGCATCAAGGAAAAATTCCTTGTCCTCCGGATTGCCGTACTCGGCAAATAATTCATAAAAATGCGGCAGATGATATGACGGGTCGGTGAAGTCACAGTTTGGGATGAAGCGTATCAACTTCGTTTCCGGGTCAAACATAGGGTCTACAGGTTTGTGAACCATGTGGTGTAACATTTCACGAGCTTCTTTTGTGTAGTTAAAAATTCCATTGCCGTCGCCCCAACGCCGTCCGGCAAATAGAAGTGACATTGCAAAGAATTCTTCACCGTCAGGAGCCGGACCTTCGGAATTTCGAGTGCCGTCTGTTTTATTCGTCCATCCGAAATATCCCGTATAATCGCCGCTGTCGAGATACATATACTTTTTTGTCCACGCCCAAATGCGGTCAAAGATGTCTTTGCGATCCATTTGTACGGCAATCATCATACCGTAGCTCTGACCTTCAGTGCGAACATCGTCATTGCCCGTGTCAACCATGTAGCCTGTATCATCGTCATTTTCAAAATATATGCGTTCACCGTCACGGAAAAATATACGCTCAAACGCATCAGATATTTTCTTGTCGATTTCATCCTGAGAATACCCAAACTCTGCAAGAGCATTTGCATATTCTCCGGTCTTGTATGACCTATGCATTACAAAATCCTCCAATTGATGTTTGCTAAGATTATATACAGCATGATTGTAATTTACAACATAAACATTGCATACTCATATTTCAGGCATATTTCATCACTTTTTCATTTTAGGACACAAATAAAATACGATAAGAAACGGCTCTATGTCACACTTTCGGATGCAGTCTCTCCGATGCAACAAGGAACCGTTCCCTGACATATTTTCAGCTTTAATTTTTAGTATTTTCCGAAATCGAAATCATCTGTAGAGTGGGTGGATTGCGATGCACTTTCCGCTATAACTTCTGTCTCTTGCGCTACTTTCGGTGCACTCGGCAGACTCTTAAAGCTGCTTGTGCTCTTTAGCTTAAATTGTGCTATGAGCTGTTGCAACATATCGGACTGCCCGCTCATTTGCTGTGATGCCGCAGAGCTTTCTTGTGCCGTCGCGCTGTTTTGCTGAACTACTTGCGCAACTTGGTCAATACCTGTGTTGACTTGTGAAATACCCTGTGACTGTGCTTCAGATGCCTCGGCAATTTCTGTTATAAGCTTGCTTGATTCGCTTATGCCGGAAACAATCTCTGAGAGGCTATCGGCCGTCTCGCTCGCAATACGTGAACCAAGTTCTGCTTTTTCCATAGAGTTTTGAATCATCGTGCCTGTATCTTTTGCAGCTTCCGCACTCTTAGAGGCTAGGTTACGCACTTCCTCTGCAACGACAGCAAAACCTTTACCGTGTTGCCCTGCACGCGCGGCTTCAACTGCTGCGTTGAGTGCGAGGATATTTGTTTGAAATGCGATGTCGTCGATTGTTTTGATTATTTTGCTTATGTTCTTGCTCGCTTCGTTTATCTCGCTCACGGCAGTAATCATTTCGCCCATCTGGCGGCTGCCCTTTTCTGCGTTTTCTCTGATTGCGGTAGACATTTGAGCAGTCCTTCCTGCGGTAGTGGCGTTTTCCTTAGTTCTCTCGGCTATCTCTGAGATAGATGCGGAAAGTTGCTCAACAGAAGCAGCTTGCTGGGTGCTTCCCTGTGCGAGAGCTTGTGCGCCGTTGGCGATTTGTTTTGAGCCGGCACTGACTTGACCTGATGCGGTGTTAATTTCGGAGAACATCGAGTTGAGGTTTTCAACAACCTTTGTGAGAGTTTTGCCTATCTTGTCGTCAGATGATAAGAGACTAATCTCGATGGTCAAATCGCCGTTTGCAACTTTTTCGAGGTTGTCCATTTCTCTGTTGATTTCATGGACAAATTTTGCCGTAGCATCGAGGCACTGTCCTAACTCATCTTTGCTTTGCGAATAACTTTTAACGGCTTTTGCTTCTTCTGCATTAAACTCTATGTCACCCGTTGCGGCGGCTTTCTTCATAAAGCCTGTCATGGCAATAAGCGGCTTGCTGATAAGCTTTGAAATATAAACAGCTATTACCATTGCAAGCAACATAACAGCTGCGATGATAACTATATTTATTATCAGAAGAGTTGAAAATGTCGTAGCATTAGACTCAGCCGTAAGTGTCGCCTGATCCAAACGTAAGGCAAGAAGCTTAGTGAGGTTATCTGCAACAGTATCGGCATAGCCGCCTATTTCGTTGAGTAGTGTCATGAGGAAAGCTTGGTTTTGAAGAACTCTTGCGGAACTAATAATATGGTCCATTCCCTCCATGAAGCGCTCTGCATAATCCATTGACTCGTAAAATAATCGCCTACCCTCTTCCGAAGCCAGAGTTGGCTCATAAAGTGCCATACTTTCAGTAAATCGCCTGTAACGCTCCTCTACATCGCTCTGTACACCGTCAAGTGCATCCGAATTTCCGGCTACGAGGATGGCGTTGCGAACTTGGACACGCAAACGCTGAAAGTATTCAACAGCATACGCGAGGTCACCAAGCGGCCTTGTTTGCTGCGCATACATCGTATTACTACCGACGTTGATATCCCACATCCCAAAAATGCCAATAGCACCTACAGCCGCTGTGAATACAACAACAATAAGGAAACTTACTATCAATTTCATAGAAACTTTCATATTTTTCATCGACAAAACCCCTTCACTATAAAACAAAAAATTTTTATGCACACTGTGGTTAATTTGCTAAAAAAATGGTAGCACAGTTCTCTTAAAATTTCAAGCACTTTATTTGCATAATTTCCATATAATTCTATCTATCTCAAGGTTCATCTATGCACCCAATTTCATAGACATTTAACGTTTTGTATGACTATATTTTTATAGTTTTTATTTTAGTTTTATTTTTAATTTTATTATCGTTTTGTTTGCATTTACCTTCTATCTGTGGTAACATAGCTCTATTGTGATAAAGTTATCATAAAATTTGGAGAGGTGTTATTAAGTATGAAGTTAAAAATCAGAACAAAAATTATTGGTGGATTCCTCTGTGTGTTCCTATTGGCTGTGGCACTTGGAATATTCGGGTTTGTTACCATTTCGCAGATTGACAGTATGCAGCAGGACGTGCTGTTACTTACGGAACTCAACGACACGGCTATTTCTCTTGTTACTGCGCACCACGTTTGGGTCTATCGTTTGGCGTATGCGTTTTTGTACGACACGGAGTTTCCGGGTGGTCTTAACCCACACACATGTATATATGGCAACTGGCTTGCAGGAGACAAGCCTCACATGATTGATGATGCGACACTTATGCAGCTTATAGACGATGTTTTTCAGCCCCACTATGACTTGCATGTTCAAGGTGCAGAGGCTCTTCGTCTAAGAGAAGAAGGAAATATGGAAGAAGCTCTGGCACTATTATCCGATGTAGTGTTCCCCGCAGGAGCGGAGTCTACAGCCAGAATAACCGCACTCAGCACCCGTTACGAGGAGCTTAGAGACATTCAACTTGAAAACTTGAGTGCCTTTGTAGGAAACTCTATTTGGGTTATCATTATCATTTTCGCAGTAGCGTTGGTCGTATTTGTTCTTCTAAGTTTACTTATCACGGGCAACATACTAAAGCCTCTAAGAACATTCTCATCATGGTTGAACCATGCCGGCAGCACAGGCGATATCAGTATGTCGGCTGAATATCACCGTGATATGGAGGAATTGGGTTCTATTGACGATGAGTTTGGGCAAACATTCAAATACACAGGAAAACTTATGGATCATATCACCCGCATGACTGATGAACTCAAACTTCTCGCAAAAGGTGATTTGTCCCGTGATATTGACATACTCTCCGAAAACGACACTATGGGAATCGCGCTGACTCGCATGACCGACAGCATGAACGAAATGTTTAGAGATATCCAAAAAACCACCTCCCAGGTCGCCGCAGGTTCAAAGCAAATCGCAGACGGCGCACAAGCACTGGCACAGGGCAGCACTCAGCAAGCCTCATCCGTGCAAGAGCTTAGTGTCTCAATTTCCAATATTGCCACAAAAACAAAAGCCAATGCCACCACGGCAGGAAGAACTGCTCAAATGTCTACCGCAATCAGAGAAAACGCAGAAAAGGGCAGCCGCCAGATGGATGAAATGATTACCGCCGTGAGCGAGATAAACGAAGCGAGCAAGAGCATAAGCAATATCATCAAAACAATCGACGACATCGCATTTCAAACAAATATCCTCGCACTCAACGCAGCAGTTGAAGCGGCACGTGCAGGGCAGCATGGTAAAGGTTTTGCTGTTGTTGCAGAAGAGGTGCGTAACCTTGCATCTAAGAGTGCTGAAGCTGCAAAAGATACAGGCACGATGATTCAAAATTCTATGGAGAAAGCAGAGCTTGGTTCACGCATAGCCAGCGAGACCGCAGAGAGTCTGTCAGAGATTGTTTCCGGTATAAGCGAGTCAAGCAAGCTCATAACAGAAATCGCAGAGGCATCGGAAGCGCAATCACAGGGCATTTCCGAAGTTAACACCGGTATCGATCAAGTTGCGCAAGTAGTTCAGCAAAACAGCGCAACAGCAGAGGAAAGCTCGGCTTCATCACAAGAGATGAGCGGTCTGTCCGATGTGTTACAACAGCTAACATCACAATTTAAGCTCAAAAACACAAGCGGCTTTAAAAGTCTGCCGAGTGCACCAAAAGCAGCGCATGAGCCTGAAGTTACGGCGGAAAATGCATCGCAATCCACCCACTCCACAGATGATTTCGATTTTGGAAAATATTAAATCAAGAACCTATAACTATGCGAGGGGCTGTAGCAATACAGTCCCCTTTTTTTTGTTGCTAAGTACGTATTTGACAGGTATAATATAAGGTAGGCGCTTGTGTAGTGTCTCAACTAAAAATAAAAAGGAAAAATATTTTATGTGTGGAATTATCGGATATATAGGCGAGGAAGATGCAGTACCTATTATTATTGAGGGGCTTAAAAAATTAGAGTATCGCGGATATGATTCCGCAGGAATAGCAGTATATACTGAAAACGGCTTTGATGTTCTCAAACAAAAAGGCCGCCTCTCCGGTCTGGAAGAAAAGCTATCCGGCGGTTTTCCTCAAAGCCATCAGGGCATAGGCCACACCAGATGGGCGACACATGGCGAACCGTCTGATATAAACTCCCACCCTCATCTCGGCACAGACAGTAAAATAGCCATTGTCCACAACGGCATAATTGAAAATTATAAGCAACTCAAAGAGTATCTTGAGTCCAAAGGTGTTGTTTTCGCTTCGCAAACCGACAGTGAGGTAATCGCTCAACTGGCAGAATATTATTATGAAGGCGACATAATGGACACTGTTTGCAAAGTTTCAAGCAGGCTTGAAGGCTCATATGCTCTGGGAATCATGTGTTCCGACGACCCTAATACACTCATAGCCGTAAAAAAAGACAACCCGCTCATCATCGGCATTTCCGAACATGGTAATCTAATAGCTTCCGACGTTCCGGCACTGCTCAAGCACACAAATAAAGTTTATTATCTGGACGATAACGAGATTGCCGTACTGAAATCGGATAGCATCAATTTCTTTGACTTCGACATGGACGAGGTGGATAAAACACTTGAGACAATCACATGGAGCATGGATAGTGCAGAAAAAGGCGGTTATCCTCATTTTATGCTTAAAGAAATAATGGAGCAACCAAAGGTTCTGCGTGATACAATCAACTCCATGATGACCGACACCGAAAATAACAGAATCCTTGAAGAAATCGATATCAGGAAATTTGACAAAATCATCATAACCGCTTGCGGTTCGGCGTATAATGCAGGAGTTGTGTCTAAATATGTATTTGAAGAACTTTGCAGATTTCCGCTTATAGAGGTTGAACTTGCGAGTGAATTTCGGTATAAAAACAGCGTTATAAATGACAAAACGCTTGTAATTTTGGTGAGCCAATCGGGCGAAACAGCCGACACCATTGCCGCCATGAGGGAGGCAAAGTCAAAGGGCGCAGTCACGCTTTCCATAGTAAATGTTATCGGCAGCACTATTGCCAAAGAATCTGATTACACTATATTTACAGCCGCAGGGCCTGAAATTGCTGTTGCAACAACAAAGGCTTTTTCCGCACAACTGGTGCTTCTTTACTTTCTCGCTGTGCGTTTCTCTAAAAAACTCGGCAGGTTAGACGAAGCGTTATACGAAAAACTGGAGCAGGAAATCGTCAGTCTGCCTGATAAGGCGACCGAAGTTTTGGAGCATATTGATTTTATTCAGAAATACGCCTCAAACAGTGTTGCTTACAAATCCGTTTTCTTCATTGGCAGAAACATAGACTATGCTATCGCTCTTGAAGGTTCGCTCAAGCTCAAGGAAATTTCATATATCCACTCTGAGGCTTATGCGGGCGGTGAGCTGAAGCATGGCACAATCGCTCTGATTGACGGCGAAAACACGTTGGTTGTGGGGATTGCTTGCTGCAAAAGGCTTTTCCCGAAAACGCTTAGTAATATCGAACAGGTTCTGAGCAGGGGCGCAAATGTTTTGTTCGTGAGCAATATTGAGCAGGTAACGACTGACGAAAAGACTTCAAAGATTACTATTCCCGATATATATGATTTGTTTTCACCATCGCTGTCGGTCATTGCATTGCAGCTCTTTTCCTACTATGTCGCTGCAAACCGCGGCTGCGACATCGACAAGCCCCGCAACTTAGCAAAAAGTGTCACTGTGGAGTGAAGCGAGGGGACGGGGGTAGCGAAGCAAGGGGACGGGGGTGCCTGCTTCACTCCTGAAGCAGCTCCCCCCGTCCCCTTGCTTCGCTCCCCCCGTCCCCTCGCTTCACCCTTGCGCTTTTTTCCAATCCTCGATTTGCTGCATGCGTTCTTTAACTTTTGCCTCTTGCCCTTGTTCGGTGGGTTTGTAGTATTTGCGGTCTTTTAGCGAATCGGGTAGACATTGCATGGTGCTTAGTTTGTCTTCTGTGTCGTGTGCGTAAATATAGTTCTTGCCGTATCCGAGCTCCTTCATCAGCTTTGTCGGGGCATTTCTAATTTGTAGCGGAACCGGTTCGGTCAACATATTTTGTGCATCATGTGCCGCTTCGCCGTATGCAACGTAGAGTGAATTGGATTTCGGCGCAAGTGCCATGTATGTAACAGCGTGTGCCAGATGGACACTGCACTCGGGCATACCGATAAAGTGACACGCCTGATATGCCGCGACTGCTATTTGCAAAGCACGGCTATCTGCCATGCCTATATCTTCGCTCGCAAAACGCACCACTCGCCTTGCCACATACAAGGGTGTCTCCCCTGCTTCGAGCATACGTGCAAGCCAATATATCGAGGCATCTACATCGCTGTTTCTCATGGATTTGTGAAGTGCAGATATAATATTGTAATGCTCTTCCCCGCTCTTGTCATAGAGCAGAGATTTCTTACTTATACATTGCTCAAGCATTTCCATGGATACGGTTATGCCCGTCTCGTCTGTCTCGCTGTTGAGAACAACCATCTCTAAGGTGCTTAGTGCCGTGCGGGCATCGCCGCTTGCGAAGTTTGCAATTATGGCGAGCATATCGTCTGTAATCCTTACTTCCTGCCCTTCAAACGCTCTTTGGTCTTTTATGGCATTTTTCAATAATTTTACAAGGTCCTCCTGCTGTAAGGCATTCAGCACAAAAACTCTGCAACGCGACAGGAGAGCGGAGTTTACTTCAAACGAGGGATTTTCGGTTGTTGCGCCTATCAGCACTATGCTGCCTTTTTCAACAAATGGCAAAAAGGCATCCTGCTGCGCCTTGTTGAAGCGATGAATCTCATCAACAAACAATATGGTTTTGTCACCCAAAACGCTCATTTTTTCAGCACGGTTCATGACTTCCTTTATTTCCTTAATTCCGCTGGTAACTGCACTGAAGTTAACGAATTCCGCTTTTGTCCTTCCTGCAATAATGCGCGCAAGTGTCGTTTTTCCGACCCCGGGCGGTCCCCAAAAAATCATTGACGAGACCATGTCTCTGTCAATCATTTGGCGTATAACCTTACCGTCGCCCAGCAAATGTTCTTGACCGACGAACTCATCTAAATCACGCGGGCGAAGTCTGCTTGCCAAAGGACCGATTGGCTTGTTTGTCTCATATATTGATGTCTGTTTCATTTTTATGACCATTCCTTCAAACTTGCTCCTTGCTTTTAGCAGATGATATACAATACCATGAGCAAAACACAAAATCAACATTGAGTTCTGCTCTGATATATGTTAGTATGGATTCGTTGTCAAAGTGCTTGTTGCGGCAACAAAAGTGCATTGTCTGAACTTAAAATGGACTTAATAACTCTATAGAAAGTATATACGCATATATGACTGCGCTAACTGATTCTAATAGCTTCAACGCTCAGACATTTCCCTGTGCTATAGTCAATCTCAAAAACTGCACCCTCAAGTCTTGCAGCTCCGCTTGCGGGAACGTAGCGGTCAGTGGGGTTTCCGAGAAAATGTTCGAGCGGTTCCTTGATTTCCATACCTATGATTGACTCGATAGCACCTGTCATGCCGAGGTCTGTAATGTACCCCATGTTCTTTGGAAAGACACGCCCGTCTGATGTTTGAACATGGGTATGTGTACCCCAGAGCGCAGACACTCTGCCGTCTAAATGATATGCCATTGCAAAC
>WQTE01000018.1 GCA_009786445.1 Oscillospiraceae bacterium
CACATCGTTTTCAAGAAATATCCTTACGGCGTAAAATCCGAGCGCAATAGCACATATGCACTGTGCGATAATATGTTCCGCTTCTGGTATCGTTTTATCCCGGATAATGTTACAAATATCGAATCAGGGTTGGGGCGGCAGGTGTTGGAAAATCGCATTAAAAAAGATTTGTCTGCTTATGTTGGGCGCATATTTGAAGATGTATGCCGTGAATTTATGATAAGGCAAAACGGCGAACAATTTTTGCCGTTTATGTGGAGCGNCATTGGACAGTGGTGGGGAACTAATCCTGCCACCAAAGCTCAAGAAGAGATAGATATTATTGCNGATGCTGANGATAAGGCGATTTTTGGCGAGTGCAAATGGTCAAATGATAAAGTCGGGCAAGTGGTGTTGGATGAACTTAAAAGGAAGAGCTTAATGTTTGGAAATTATTCAGATAGGTCATATATACTATTTTCTAAATCAGGCTATAGTTATGATTTGCAACAGCACGCCATTGCAAATAAGGTTATCTTAGTGGATATAAATATGTTATTTGACGCAAGCATCAAGTAGCACTCCATGGGTTATACTTACAATACCTTTGTATGGATGGTGATTGGCTTATGAGCCGTACAAGTAAAATAAAAACCTATGCGGTTATATATCTGTGTTATCTTCTATATTCGATAACTATGGTTGTTGCAAAGTTTGCCGGAGAGCACCCTATCTATTCTATGCAGGCATTAGGGCTGTATGCTCTTGCTTTTACACTCTTTGGTTGTTTTGCGATTATATGGCAGCAGGTATTAAAACGTCTCCCGCTTACCGTTGCTCACGCAAACCGCGCAGTAACTATCTTATACGGCATGATATTCGGTGCTGTGCTGTTTTCTGAGACAATTAGCCTTAATATGATTATAGGCGCACTGATTATTGTCGCCGGAATTGTGCTTATGGTGAAAAAACATGAATGATTATATTATTTATAGCGCAGTTATACTTGCCATGGTATTTATCTCTGCTTGCTCACAAATTTTACTAAAAAAAGCAGCACTTATTTCATGGAAAAGCAAACTCGCCGAGTATCTGAACTGGCGAGTGATTCTTGCTTATTTCATTTTTCTTATCGCTGCTGTAGTTAACTTTTACGTGTTGCGCTATATCCCGCTGTCATTGGTACCAATACTTGAGTCGGCGGCATTTATATTTATACCGTTACTGAGTTTATTCCTTTTGAAAGAAAAACTCAAGCCAACCCAATATATTGGAATCATCCTTATTATAAGCGGTATTGTTGTCTTTAGTCTCTAGTGTGACGTATTTTTGCTGTCGCCTAAGCTCTTAAGCTCTGCCGAGCCAGTAGCCTTTGAGTGAATGTCACCACTCAGAAGCGTAAAAAATCATTTTTATGACCGCTCTTGACCGTTTACAATCGACTTTTACATACCCGTCTATCTACCGTTTGCGATCCTATAATAGGTGTTCCTTAGTTAATGTAATCATAATTTTTTTCTTTAAAGTCGACATACTGCATTCATCAAAGGTTATTGATAAAGGATACAGGTAAATCTTACCCAGTTTTGGAAAACAGTATAGAATGCCAAACTGGTACTTAAGTTTATTAACCCAAGTTTTAATTTTATCTGATTCTATAAATTTTTTATACTCAGATTTCACCGTTGATGTATTATCGACAATAATTTCGCAATATATGTCAACGGAGTTGATGGTTACAAATATATCCATATTATACTCATCAAACACTAATTTTCCATCAATCCCTTGGGCATTAAGCAATTTGATAACATTTTCGAACTCTTCTCCATTAGAATAGGTGCACGACTTAGTCAACTCAAGTGCATAGAGACCATCTAAGAGGACTAGAAGGGCACCGTTATCCGTAATTTTGTCGCAAATTCCACCCTTGATTAAGTTAAGATAACTACGTTTTTTGTTCATATTACATACATGCTTGTGCCTTGCTCGGCGGATATCAACGCTTACTCTGGAGTTTAACTTGAATGTATTAATATACAGTTCACCTTTAGAATTACTATAGGTGAAAATAAAATTGTTCAAACTGTCACCACCCGTAATTGGTGGATTTTTCCCACTGAATATATAATCACGACAGGGGTCAAGTAACTCATCACTCAAAAATTCTCCTTTTGCAGAGTTGCATTTTTTACAAGAGTAGTATAAATTTTCGAATAAATGCACTTTGGATGAATATTTGAGGTCGGCTTTTGGTATAAAATGGTCAACCTCAAAATAATCTGAGTTTGCAAATCCGGTTTCCTCTTCGTGTAACCGACAGTATGCGCATGTAAATAAAAAGTCATTTCTCAGATACGTTTTACACTTACTGGATCTGTAGTTTGCCCATCTGAATTTTCGTTCATACTCCATAGTTACTCACCATTATTGCATAGTATCAAGTTTATTTTTGATTTCTTTAAGAATATCTATCGATTTTTCTTCAAGCACCAGTTGGGTTGCGATATTATCACGTATGATGTTTTCTTTTCGCAACTTACAAGCTCTTTTTATTTTATCTACAACATCCTTGTGACGTGCGACCATATCCGCTTTGTTAAGCTCATAATCATAATCGCCAAACTGATCAGAGAAGTCATTTAGTTGGTAATTAGTAAGTAACACAGCATATATTGTACTGTCGTGCTTACGAACTTCTCTCAATACATCAATGCCTTTATACGGCACTTGCTTCTCCAAGTGATAGTCAATAATAAGAAAATCAATATTATTTTCCAATATAATCTCATAATATTCTTCTAGTTTTGAAGGAAGTTGCCTTAGGCACACCACACTCAGTCCTTGAGCTTCCAAAAACCGAGTATATACTTGAGCGTTTGCCTCTTCATCTTCAATAAATAACCCTGTAAAATTGTCCATTATTTAATCATCCCCTTTCGGCAGTGAAACTTTAAACTCTGCACCGCTTAAGATTTCAGAGCGATGCACGCTGATTGTTCCTCCATAACTATCAACAATGTCTTTTACAATATTCAATCCTAACCCAATTCCTATTTCATCATCTTTCGTTGTATAAAAGGGTGTAAAAATAGTTCGCTCCTTACCCTTCGGTACTCCCAGTCCGGAATCTTCCACAGCAACGATAACATGTGAGATACTTTGGGTAACACTTACTATGATCCGGCGGTATTGCAACTCTCTAATCTTTACTTGCTCAAAAGCATTAGTAATCAGATTAATAATTATAGACTCAAAGTCGATTTGCCTCATATTGTAGTAGCACTCCTTTTTGCAGTTTACTGCCAAGTCTATGTTATATGTTTTTACTATTGTAGAATAAAGTCTGCAGACTTCATTCAACGCCTCAGCCAGATTTAAATTTACAGTAGCTTCTCTCTTTTTCTTTCGTAAAAAATTAACTATTAAGTTGCTATATGAAAACACCCTGCTGAAGTCATTAGATATAGTTGTGGCCACATCAGTTATGTCATCAATCATTAACTCTCCCTTTAGGTGGGAGTCTATTAAATATATACTTGCTGAAATTCTGCTCACTATATCGCTTGTTTCATGCCCAAATGAACCGGTAAGCATGCCTAGTGAAGCGAGGTTTTTATATAAATTAAGCTCACTTTCCTGAAACTCAATTTTTTTTCGGTAAGCAGTTTTAGTGTCGCTATAATGCTTGTTGTATTCGTTTTGAATTGATTGTAGTTTTTTTTCCTTATCTACCGAATCTGCCACATAAGTGTTTATTAATTGAATTATCTGATTACGAGAACTATCATCAACTCGGTGCGAAATTTCGTTCAAACTGCTGACAACAGGGTCTCGGCGATACCGTTGTTTAAATGCTTCAAACTGCTGGTCAATCTGCTCTTTCTCGCTTTCAAGCAATTGTAAATTATCTTGCTCATCCAAATAGGCTTGTCGCCTGACTTCGCTTATTAATTCTATACAGCTCGTGAGAAAATCTACAATCTGTAAATATGCCTCATTTTCAATAATTCCTTCTCTGTTTGTCGCATCTACTAGTAAAGGATTAGTATCATCTCCTATTCTGACCATGCCAATTACTTGATTATTTCCAACAAGATATCCATGTGTGTCTCTGACCTTTCTTTGATCTAGAAGGAGCCAATCGTTCCCGATGTCACCATATGGCTTTACTCTAAAACCATCGCGGTAAATTTTTATCCCACAGTATGTGTCCAACACCTTTCGAGCAAAGAGAAAATTAAATCCGGCTTCTGCATTTGAGAGATGAGCACTTTCCCGTAAAAAAAAGTAAATTTCTACGCCCAAATCGCCACATAATAATGGTTGTTCATGTTTTATTTCAACTTTATCTTTTTTCCCTTTTTTGTCTGTATATGAAATTGAGACTTTTTGCGAATTGTCAGAAATTTGACCTTCTACTTTTGCATAACATAAGTCAAGTATTTCATTTGATAACACAATATCTTCTATTTCGAAACCTGGTGCACTAAGCTCAATCTTAAAAGGATATTTCTCGTGTACGAATGGAGAAACCAGTAGACGCAACTCCTTTTGGAGCTTGTTGATATCCTTTTGTGACCATTCATCTCGTAACCCTTCCATGATAATAACTAGTCCAGTTTTTGGATTAGTTGGGTCATTTTTGTCATATAGCTCATTAATGTGTGTTAGGGGGTGGTTTTCTGTTCTGTTATTTAGGATTTCCAATTCATTTTCAACATCGTGGATTAGCTGCTCAGTATTTTCATATTTAATTAATATAGGCAACACATCATTTTCGAGCACTGTAAGGATACGTGTGTTGTAGAAATCCGTATAAACAAAAGAATCTCCTCCCAAAATTTTTATAACCTCATGTTTATCATCGGATGTTACATTCTTCACGAGGAAAAAGTTGTCAAGTTGTCCACTAACATACTTAGCAGCCGAAGAATCAGGGGAATTCTTGAGTACGGTAATTCTCTGTAATAATTGTGAGATGTCTATTGTTTCGTATTTATTCCAATTAATACTAACCTTAAAAGGTGCTTCATCAGAAGAAACGGAATACACCGTGACTTTTTCTGCAATGCGCTCAACAGAAAACCTACCAATCCCTTTTTTTCCGGTTTTTCTCCGACCTTTAGGTGTGTATGGATCTGTAACCTTGTTGTTAGTGCCGATGACCATCCACTTTCTCTCAAAATCATCTTGTGTCATGCCACATCCGGTATCTGATATAATGATTCTGCTATTTGGTGTGTTTGGTTGGTCCAGTACGATTTTCACAGCAGAGGCATCAGCATCATAAGCGTTTTTTATTAACTCGACCAATGCTGTAACAAAATCTGTCACGAGTTCTCTACCAAGTTGACTGATATGTCGAGAGGTTGTCTTAAAATTTAGTTTTTTCATTATGACCCCTTACATATTCATTACGATTTCAGTTTCCTGCTCAGTTAAATTGTACAGTTCACAGACAAGCCTGTCGAGCTCATTTCTGCTTTCAAGTAAATTCCCTTTCTTCACTGAAACAAAATCTGCGATTGATTTTGATCCTCTCACATTGAGCGGTAAGGAGTTTAACTCGTTTGCAGAGACCTGAGTATTACCACTTATGCTGCTAAAAAGATAATTAATCAATTTTGAGTTTAACATGCCAAGGAAGAAACAAAGCGTACTGTCCGGAAGTAATTCATTTCGCCCAACCTTACTGCATAAAAAATTAACATGGTTTTCTAAATAATAAATCGCATAATTATCCAAAAATTCCTCTGACATAATGCATGCTTTAAACCTAAATGCTCTGTCAAAATTTGTTGTCCGCTGAATTAGGAGCTTCCTTCCACGCATTATTAAAGGTTTTGTTTTATTTACTATTCTTGCATACTGCTTTCTCTCAGGGTTCGCCAACTTGCTTTGATAATTAAACAAAGCAAGTTGAATATTCCCTCCGTAAATTACAGGAATGCCTTCTGAGGCTGAATCAACTAATATTTCTTTGTGCTGATTCCAAACAAATAGACCATTAGAAAACTTTTCTCCAGACTGTTCATCTTTTAACAGAGCGCCATTTGCGTATACTTTATCAATTATATCATACATCTTAATGTTTTTAGCTATAACAAACGTATAATTATTATTTTCACCCATCATGATTTTTGCGCGTTTTATCTTAAAATCCGAAACTATAGAATCGGCTTTATCGTAAAACTGGATTTGAGTTTTGCTGTTTAGTATTTTTTTCATTTCCATGCATATGATCAAAACAGCCTGTTCAGCTCCATAAAACACATTAACTCTCGGTTGAATGCTTTTGATGGATGAAATTCTCAAATCCCGGAACTTCGATCTGAGATTTTTGAAATATAACCCGGAACGAATAGACTGAGGAACTATAAAGCACATCGTGCCCTCATCACTTAAATGAGATACACCCCAGTACATAAAAAAAGAATAAATATTTGGCTGTCCGTATACGATATGCTTATATCCAGTGAGGTTCTTCGTAGAATTTGTATTCATTTTGAAGAAAGGAGGATTTCCTAAAATGATAGAAAACTTTGAATCAATCTTCTCTGTTACTGTATTTCTCAATTGAACATACTTAAAGCACAGACTCTCATCTTTCAACATTTTTACGAGGTGTTTTCTGTTCAATTCATTCTTAGAGCACAAAAGCAATACGCAAAATACGTTAACTTTTGTGGCAATAACTGCAAAGGGATTAACATCATATCCGTGTAAATTGCTATTGACAAAATCCAGTACCTCTGCAAAATCCCACAACTCACATAGCTTTCTAACAGTTTCAGCTAATATAACTCCAGACCCACATGCTGGGTCAACAATTTTCTCCTCTGGTTTCAATTTCTTAAGCTTTTCATCAATTGAAATCAGCATTTTTTTCACAATTAAAGGCGGTGTGTAAAATTGTCCAAACACTTTCTTTACTCCTCTGTCTAAGAAGCAATCATGTTTGTTTAGTAAGTTAATAATGCACTCAATCCCCGCACCCTCATCAACCGAAAAACTAATTGGTTCATCTGGCACAAACCAAGAAAAAAAGCCATCTGAATCAAAGAACTTTATTAAACCAGTGTAATTAGTGTGTATGCCAATACATTTGCTTAGCATATATACAATAACATGAATATATGCAATTTCATAACAAATTGATTCAATTAGAAGGCGGTTATCTAGTTTCAAGGTTCTATGAACACCAGAGTATTCGTGTTTGCTATAATAATGTAATTCAAAGGATTTCGGAAGTTTTTTGTTTACGTTCTTTGATAGGTTTATGATTTTATCAAGGATTTCTTGGTGCATTGTCTAGCATTCCCAACATTAAGTCTTTGTTCCCTCCATAAAGATATAATTAAAAGCTATTATATCATCAATTGCCGAAAAAGCAAGAACGCTTTGGTTTTGAGGTACCCAAAAAGTCGGAAAAGATTCCCAAACTTTATCATTGCCTGTTATTGTACAGACCCGACCGTGTCGCCCCTCCCTCAATAGAGAGATGAGACGGAAGATAAGAATCCCCGCCCACCCCTGCGGTGCTACCCTACTGCGATAAAAGAAGAAATAAGTACCAAAGACCTGCATATGCGGATCTTTTTGTAAAAAACAACACCGTCAAAACAGAGATATATACGCACTGAATCAAGTAGAAAAAGACACTGTTGATAACTTTTCCACACTTGCACCCTTAAAAACACTTTGCAAGCTCTCTGCGCCATTCATGGCTGATTTCATTAACTTTTTCCGCAATAATGTTCAACATTTTCAGAATTTACTGTCTGGCATATTGCACAACTTAAGGAAAGCAGTATATTCGCTTTTTCTTTGCAAATACAGTATAATCCCGCGTTTGACAGTTGCGTAGTACATAAAGAGTCCCATCTGTACTATCGGGTTCGGTTTATGTTCCTTTGAGTAACCGTATTGCTTCAACCCTTCCTCTTGTTCTATTTCAAAAAAATAGTTTGTGCAGTCGTAATACAGCACTCCAGGCTTGCGGTCAATTACTTTTGTGCTCCGCTTGTACAACTCGCTATGTCTATCTGTACATTCACTATATCGAAATTATGGTGTAAAATATGATGAATATTGTTGGAGTAAGGAGATATCTATGAGTGCCGACTCTATAGTGCGACAGAAAATCAGACAGTATCGGAAAATCCATAATATAACACAAGAAGAACTTGCAGAGGAAATTGGTATCACGCCCGATTATGTATCCAGTATTGAGTCTGGTCGAAGAGGGGTTAGCATAGAAAATCTCAAGCGTATCTGCGAGTATTTCCGTGTTAGCATGGCTGATATACTGCCTATTGAACTAGAAGATGAATCTGAACTTAAGGATCATTGGATATCAGAAATAAACGACACACTCAGATTGCTGGACATCGGTCAGCTGGGTTTGGTACGAACTATGTTCTGCTCGTTAAAGGGATAACTTGACTCTTTTATGTTGATGACTGACACGCAGTAGCTAGTCAGGAGGACTCATACTTGAAATATATGGAATTTCGCGGCATATTGTTTCCGGTATATGAATTAGGATACAATGTATATTCTTGTGCAGATGCGGCGACAGCGAAAGGAATATCTACATCCGAAGAGCTTAAAACATTAGTTCTTAGGGCAAGTAATGGATTGTTTTATGCTCTGCACATTCCGGGAGACAAGCGTGCTAATTTTAAAGCTATAAAAAGAAAACTAAATGTGCACGATATTTTTTTAGCGGACAAAGTAGAAGATTTAAAAAAACTAGGAACAATGCACGGTGCAGTTTGCCCATTTACTGAAAGCATATGGAACTTAGTAAATTTAGTATCGAAAGATGTGCTTGATGCTCCTAAAGTTTCGACAAACAGCGGCAAATTAAATTCATATATTATTTTTGACCCGCGAGAACTCTTAAAAAATCCGTTAAGCATTGTAGGGAAGTTTAGCAAATGATTTCGAAGTTCAAAATACAAGATTAGGCAGCGGGTAGTATCTCAAAAAGCAGATGTGTTTGAGGTGAAAAATGCAAAATAGAAAAAAACGTAAAAGAAACCTGCCGCTAAGTGCCAGAGTTATTAATGGCAGCGCAATTACACTTGGTATAGCTTTTTTCTTGTTTTCTCTGTTTATTTATCGAGAAGTACCGTCACTCCATGGATTGGTGCAAGTTTTAGTTTCCATAGGTGCAGGTTTGGTTTCCGCCGTCCTCATAAATATTCTATATGAAATTCGTTCAAGAAACATCGTTCTTAAAATGATTGAAAAAGCATCTGTTGAAGCTTGGAATACTATTAGCAAGATAAGGGATGATCAATCTGTAGATCTTGTTTTCTCTAGAAAGGCAAACAAGGTAATAGTCGAGATAGAACATGAGTTTCAATATTTGGGATTAAGCCGAATTTCGTATAGGGATGATGTGTCGATTTTTAGTGATTTTAGAGGCAAAGCTCCAAGCAAGGAAAGTTTTAGTGATAGCGAGTATGTTCCAGATTTTTATTTTAAGAAAATCTCAATAAATAATTTGCCGATAAAGCGGTGGAGTCAAGATTCAGATAGAGTTGAGCTCTGCAATGTCACAAACGGAAAATTGTTCT
Organism: Oscillospiraceae bacterium; assembly: GCA_009786445.1. Taxonomy (GTDB): domain Bacteria; phylum Bacillota; class Clostridia; order Oscillospirales; family Oscillospiraceae; genus WRMH01. The sequence goes on from WQTE01000018.1 coordinate 9,570, forward strand.
ATTCTCAAGACATTGATATGCCCTCTATGGGAGGAAAATCACAAAAATTGACATTCAACATACATAATACTTACGATGTTGTAGATAAGTTAGTTTGGTCCTTTCAGGAACTTTCCGAAGATGCCGTAATAAACATTGAAATTAAAGATGATTGTGATGATTTAGAGTTTTTCTTTAGGGTGAATCATCCGCTCGCCAAGGATATAATACAAAAAAACATCAAATCCGTTGGAATCGATCCTAAAACCGGGAAACTATTTGAAAAAACTATAAATATAACAATACACGAAAAGATTTTGCCATACCACGGTTTTGAAATAAGCTGGATTCCCCGTGAGTCAAAGTCATCTGTGGAATAGGTTTGAATAATTCTTTTCTTCAGATTGTGTCCAAATATAGTGGCAATGAGCGGAAAACATTGTATCACCTTTCTAATGTTAACCCTAAATCAAATTTGCGAAAGACAGTTTGAATATCAAGCTGTCTTTTGCAAAAAGCACGTCACACAATCGCCAAAGTCGTTGTGCCACAACACTTTTAGAGAAGGAGATGCTACAAATGCTACACCTCAATTTCAATGCAACGAGGATACTAACCATTTCGTGATGAATATAACACTCAGAAACCGCCATTTCGTGAGAAATCGGCTGTTTTATACTTGCCATTTCGTGATGAATGTGCTAATATTCTCCCTATAGGAGAAATATTTGTATGGTGTTAAAACGAAAAATATACAATGAATTGCTCGATTGGAAAAACGAAAGCAATGGTGCAACAGCCTTGCTTGTTAAGGGTGCGAGGCGAGTTGGAAAGAGTTATATTTGCAGGAAATTTGGCGAAGCCGAATACGGCAGTATGGTCTTTATAGATTTCAGTAATGCAGACAATACGCTCAAAGACTTCTTCTACAAAGACACCTATAACCTCGACATTTTTTTCGCAAAAATTTCTGCATACCATGATGTCCCTTTGCGTGAGAGAAATACCTTATTCGTGTTTGATGAGGTGCAATCATTCCCAAGGGCAAGGCAGCTGATTAAGCACCTGGTAGCCGATGGCAGATATGATTATATTGAGACAGGTTCGCTTTTATCGATAAAACAGAATGTGAAAGATATACTTATTCCTTCCGAGGAAGACGATATTGAGATGCACCCAATGGACTTTGAAGAATTTCTGTGGGCTATTGGAGCAGATACAACTCCTCAACTGCTGCAAAGCTGTTTTGAGCAAAAAATGCCTCTGGGGCAAGCTTTGCATCGCAAAGTTATGAATGATTTTCGCCAATATATTCTTGTCGGTGGTATGCCGCAGTCGCTCTTAGCTTACATAAATGATAAAGATTTTGCAGCTGCGGATAAAGCTAAACGGCGTATTTTATCGCTCTACCGCAAAGATATTGCAAGATTTGCCCAAGGTTATGAAAGTAAAGTTTCTGCTATTTTTGATACAATACCCGGGCAATTATCGAAAAAGGAAAAAAAGTATAGGATAACTTCCCTTGGAAAGAATGCGAGGTTGCGCGAATACGAAGATGCTTTTATGTGGCTTGCAGATGGAATGATAACTAACCCGTGTTTTAATGCCACGGATCCGAATGCCGGATTATCTCTTAGTTTGGACCACCGCACGCATAAACTTTATATGGCAGACACCGGACTGCTTGTCACCCACGCATTTGCGGATAAGAGTTTTTCTGACAATGATTTGTATAAAGCCATTTTATTGGATAGACTTTCAATCAACGAGGGCATGATAATGGAAAACGTAGTAGCACAAATGCTACGAAGCAGTGGTCATCGCCTATTCTTTTACTCACGAAGCGATTCGGATAATCATTCAAGCAGGATGGAAATAGATTTTCTTATTAGAGGTGACAAGAAAATATGCCCTATAGAGGTCAAATCATCAAATTACCGAAAACATTCATCTCTTGATAAGTTCAGGCAGAAATTCAAACACGCTCTTGGCGATGCATACATACTATATGGCAAGGACTTAATGATTAAAGAAGGTATCATTCACCTGCCATTGTACATGGCGATGTTTCTGTAGCGGCATAATACTTTTCGGTTTAAAAGACAATAGCGGCGATATTTTTTGTAAACTGTGTGAGTGCGAGGTGAGTGTCACCACTCACTCAAAAGAAAGTCTTTGATGTTTGCGTGCACTATTCCTTTTTGGCTGAAATTTACTTCATCCATCGAAACTACATACTTGGGATAGTTATCTTCAATCCTTAACAGACTTCGGAATTCACGATTTCGCGTAATTTCGTCTGCCATCAAGTAGGTCACTTGGATGTAAATGGATTCACTGTTTTTAACTCCAACAAAGTCTATTTCTTCATCATATACAGCCCCTACTGTGACTTTATATCCTCGCCTTAACAGCTCAAGGCAGATTATATTTTCGAGTATCGCACTAATGTCTTGCACTTGTTTTCCATAAACAACTTCGCGCAGACCATGATCTGCAACAAAGTACTTTTCTGAAACTTTTAGTATCTTTTTTCCAATAATATCTTGGCGTTTAAGTTTGTAGAAGAGATACGCCTCTTCACAGGCTTTAATATAGTTAAGCACTGTATCGGTGCTAACTCTTCTGTGTTCATTTTTAAAGTACTTTGAAATAGAAGTTGCTGAAAATGTTTTGCTGATGTTAGCTAAAACATAAGTAACAATCCTGTCAAGCAAGTCAACGTCTCGGATATTATTTCGCTTTACAACATCCTTTAATACTATCGAATTGTACAAGTCTTCCAAATAAATATTTATTGCGCCTTCGTCATTTATGATGTTGTTTATGAAAGGCATGCCGCCCAATCGCAAATAGTCGCTAAAACCTTTGCCTTTGTTGAGCTTCAAAAATTCATCGTATGAAAGTGGATACACTGTAAATTGCACATATCTGCCCGCAATGAGTGTCGCCAACTCGCCTGATAGTAATTTGGCATTGGAACCGGTAATATAGATGTCCGCATCAAAATCGACTCTGAAAGAATTTATAACCGACTCCCAATTTGTCACTTCTTGAATTTCATCAAAGAAGAGGTACCACTTTGCTTTGCTCTCGCCAACCCTATTAACGACATAGCTGTATAACGCATCTGCATTTGTGTACTCCGCATTTTTTTTGCTTTCAAAGTTGAGATATATGCTTTGGCTAAACTCGTTAATCTCAGCTCGCAGCAGTTCAAGTAATACGGATTTGCCGCTTCGCCTGATGCCTGTAATAACTTTCACAACATCTTTCCCAATAAATGGGCGAATTTGCTCCATGTACAGCTCGCGTTTAATCATAAAAATTCTTTCTCCGTTTCGCATTACATACAGCACATCATACACCATTATAATCGTTGATGCAAGCAAAAAAGGCAAAACCATCGACTATGTTCGATAACTTCCGGTAAGGTGAAAAAAAGCAGCACTTATTTCACGGAAAAGCAAACTCGCCGAGTATCTTAAATCGGCGAGTAATTCTTGCTTATTTCATTTTTGCTGTCGCCTAAGCTCTTAAGCTCTGCCGAGCCAGCGGCCGTCTGCGGCAAATCTGTGGCGTACACCGTCTATGGTGTGTGTTCTTCCGCCTACCATTGCTCCATTTGCCCGCATATAGTACCACTGTCCGCCGGTTTCTACCCAACCTGTTGCCATCACTCCGTTTTCTTCCAGGAAGTACCAGTTGCCACCGCTGCGTACCCAGCCTGTTGCCATCGATCCGTTTGAGTTTAGGAAATACCATACGTTGCCCCAGCGTACCCAGCCGGTCGCCATTGCTCCGCTCTGATGCAGTAAATACCATGACCCGCCTTCTAAAATCCAGCCGGTTGCCATTACTCCGCTCGGTTGCAGATAGTACCAGTGCCCATCGGTGTGTACCCAGCCCGTCGCCATCGCTCCGTTCTGATGCATGAAGTACCATTGATTTTCGTGAGAAAGCCAGCCTGTCTGCATAATTCCTGCACTGTTGAAGAAATAGCTCTCGCCGCCTATACGTTGCCAGCCTTGTGCAAATCCGCCGGCATTGAACTCATACCGCCAGCCGTTATTAGTTTGCCGCCAGCTTCCTGCCTGTGCCTGTTCGCCGATAGGCGGCATCTCCATTTCTACAATTTCAACACCTGTGAAGTAGTGGGCTATGATTTGAGCGGCTGTCCTTCCGTGGATACTTGCCATTGATTGTGCACCCCATTGACTCAAGCCGACGTTATGACCCCAGCCTGTGCCCCTGATTGTGACGTTTGTACCCACCGGAATAGCCAACCAGTCGCCCTCCGCAACACCGCTTGTTTCAATATCAAAACGTTGAGAACGCATCCCGTTTACGGTGTTAGCTGTGGTTTGAACCCCGAACAAGGATTGAAGTGCAGCACGACCTGTAAAAAGCTGTGTGAGTGCCCTTGGGCCAGAGCCACCTCCATCCACATAAACCTGAACACTGCGCACATTACCCGTAGGTGTGCGTTCAGCTACGCGAATCCACGTTACATTATCAAAGGCTTCATTGGGACGAGCAGTTCTAACACGAGCTGTAAGTGTCGCCTGCGGTACGTTATGAGTCCAGTTGTAATGAGTGATTTGGTGTGCAACATCAAGCTCAAAGGTGTCATTCACTCCGCGCAGATATGGTCTTGCCACGCCGCCGGGCCATACATTTTCGTTGTTTTCCGAACCGCCGCCGTGTGATGAAGAATAGAGCGTTTCTGCAAGTCTGCCGCCATGTGTTACAACCATGCCGCGAGTACTTGTGACCGATTGATTGGTTCTCTCATTTGCTCTGCGCCGACCCCAATACACCTGGCAGCACGCTTCAATGCAGAGGTCGAATCTGTTATCCCTTGACTTTTGAGGGGTATTTGCCATTCTGAACATCGCAAACGAACGCGCTGCAATCGCTTGCGCCCGTAGAGCTTCAATATGCCAATTAGGACTCATTTCGTAGGGAACAACACCTTTGACATAGTGCTCAATGTCCACAATATTGACGACTGTGAGCAAATTGCCGCGCCTTTCAAATCTAAAGCTCCCAAAAAAAGTATAGTCGGCACCATTAAATCTTGTGTTGCTTCTGTATCTCGTGGATGGATTCTCTCCGATGGGTCTCACGCCGAACAGTTCTGCCGTTCCGTTTTGCGCAAATGTGTGTAACACAGCATTATTGTCAACACGTCTGATAACTAGCTGATTCGCCTCGCCGCCGACAGCTACAACGACCCTTGAGGCATCTGTAGAGCCCAGCAGAGTGAAGTTGTCATTTATTGTGTTGAATGTTCCCCATTCAAAGCCATTACCGGGATTGTTTGCTAAATCAGCGGACGGCACTGCTGTGGTGCCCCAATTCAATCCGGCTCTAATCATCCTGCGTGAAGGCATACCAGCCGAGGCAGATTCGGTTACAGTAAGTGACATAACTACGCACACTGCAAGTAATATCGCTGTGAATCCGGTCAGCTTTTTAATGAAACGCATACTAGGTTTCCTCCCTTTTACGTATGTGTTGCTTCTGTAATTTCAAAGCATGGAGGCTCATTATACCGTAAAATATGGAAACTTGCAATAGTTTTTTGTAACTTTCTGTAAATATTTGTTAAAGTTTTGAAAAGTTTTACCATTTTCCGCTTGCAAAAGACTATTTGAAATTTGGATTTATATGTGATACAATTCCTTGTATTGCACCCCCGATAAATTCATTTGAATAGTTTGCTGCACTCACATTATCTGCTTGCCCGTGACTTGCAGCAAGGTTTATGGAGATAATATGGAACTTACGAAAAAGCGGTTGGCGGGGCTTACGGTTAGTTTAACTGTGATATACTTCATCCCACTCTTATACTTGCCGGAGAGCATAGTCGGCGATAGACCGGATAATTTTTTGCTGTTTTTGCCGAGAATTTTGTTTTTTGCTATCACTGCGGCTATAGCAACGGCGTTTATTTTGCTTTTGCTTTTTAAGCGTGATTTTATTACGGGACAGCTCTTTGCATTTTCACGCTATAAGTATTATATAGGACTCATGATTAAGCGTGACTTCGTTTCCAGGTACCGAAAGAGTATACTGGGTATTATCTGGTCAACACTAAACCCCCTGCTCATGATGATTGTTATGGCTGTGGTTTTTTCCTATCTGTTTAGATTTGATATTCCTCACGTTGCAGTATATATCTTCAGCGGGCAGCTTATATTTAACTTTTTTAGCGAAGGCACATCGACAGCGATGAACTCTATCATCAGCAATGAGGCAATTATCAAGAAAATATATGTTCCAAAGTATGTTTTCCCTCTGACGAAAGTATTGACCGCTTCGGTTAATATGGGCTTTACTTTTATTGCATTTTTGTTTGTCCTCTTTTTCTCAGGCATTGAGTTTCACTGGACTGTGTTTCTTGTGCCGATTCCTATAATTTATACATTTGTATTCACTCTTGGTATTTCTATGTTTATTTCGTCTTTTGCTGTGTTTTTCAGGGATATCACACATCTTTGGGGTGTGTTTATGCAGTTGGTCTTCTTTCTCACACCTATCATGTATCCGGTTGAAATTTTGCCGGAATGGATCATTCCATTTTACTGGTTTAACCCAATGGTTCACTTTGTAGAATATTTCAGAGAGCTTACGATGCTTGGCACTGTCCCGAATCTCTGGGCAAACATGGTGTGCATCGGTTTTGCGCTTGCTTCTCTTTGCATGGGAACCTTTGTGTTTATGTCGAGGCAAGATAAGTATATTTTAAATATGTAAGGGCGGAATGAAGTGGATAATATAGCCATCAATGTTGAAAATGTCTCCATGAAGTATAGTCTTAGTAAAGATAAAATCATGAGCCTCAAAGAATATGTCGTAAAAGCCTTAAAAGGGCAGGTGTTTTACGAAGACTTCTGGGCACTGAGCGATGTCAGCTTCAATATTCAAAGAGGCGAAGTTTTTGGTCTCATAGGGTTCAACGGCGCAGGGAAATCGACACTGCTCAAGATTATTGCAGGTGTTTTTAAGCCCACTCTCGGCTCTATAACCGTCAATGGCAATATTTCACCGCTCCTTGAGCTTGGGGCGGGCTTTGACCATGAATTTTCTGCGCGCGACAATATCTATATGAACGGTGCTATGTATGGCTATCCTCCAAAGTATATGGCGGAGAAATTTGATGAAATTATAGATTTTGCAGAACTTCGAGATTTTGAAGATGTTGCGCTTAAGAATTTTTCTACAGGCATGAATGCCAGGCTTGGTTTTGCCGTTGCTACCAGCGTTGATCCTGATATTTTGATTGTAGATGAGGTCTTAGGTGTTGGTGACTATAAATTTCAGGCAAAATGCAAGGAGCGTATGCACAAACTCATAAAAGGCGGTGCAACGGTTCTCCTTGTATCGCACGATATAAATCTGATAAAATCAATGTGCTCGAGAGCTATGCTGCTCGAAAAGGGCAAAATAATCAGCATGGGTGACGTCGAGGAGGTCTGTAGTGTCTATGGGGATGAGTAGAGCGATTTACCTTATCTGCCTCTAAGACCCATCTTTCTGAATGCGAATGTCAGCCCTACATATATCGGTGTCAATGCCAGACAGGTTAAGACTGTGAGCCATATGCCTGAACTTGTGAGCGGCGATAGTGCAGGTTCGCCATCTATTACTACACCGCTTAAGACTATTACACCGCCTATGAAACCTGCAAGCATGGCTATGCAAAGCACAATGCGCAGTACGTTAAATGGAGTGCATAGCTTAATGAGCATGAGCATCCCTACAAATGCAATTATAATCAGCGATACCGTTGGGACTTCTGCTTGAATTTGCGCTATTGGCATATCCCACCTTGATGTGAAGAAAAACATACTCAAAAGCCCCAAAAAGCTCGTTAAACCTGCGGGGAGCGCATTTCTGAAAGCATTTATAAGAAACTTTCCCCTGACTATGTTTTTGTTTACTTCCATCGCGAGGACAAATGACGGTATGCCTATGAACATCACGTTAAACAGCGTGAATTGGTTCGGGGCAAGCGGAAACAAAACTCCAAGCGGAATTGTAACCGCTAAGACAAATAGCAAGGTGAATACGTTTTTTGTTATAAACAGCGCGGCACTGCGCTCTAAGTTATTTATTACCCTACGCCCTTCCATGACCACTGCGGGCATTGCTGAGAAGTCTGAATCGAGCAATACTATATCTGAGACTTGGCTTGCCACTTCGCTTCCCGATGCCATGGCGATTGAGCAGTCTGAGTCTTTGAGAGCCAGCACGTCATTCACACCGTCGCCTGTCATTGCGACGGTATTCCCTGCTTTTTTCAGTGCTCTGACTAGTTTTCTTTTCTGATCCGGTGTCACCCTGCCGAATACTACGTATTCGCCGACTGCCTTTTTTATTTGGCGGTCGGTTGTCAGCTCTGCTGCATCTATGAACTTCTCTGCTCCTATGATTCCGGCTTCGAGTGCTATATGCGAGACTGTTACCGGGTTGTCGCCGCTTATTACTATTATTTTGACACCTTGTTTTGCGAAAAATTCAAAGGTTCCGGGCGCTTCCGCTCTTACTTTATTCGATAGTAAAATAAGCGCCAGGGGCATTATTGATTCGGGCTCAAGTTTACCTTCTATCCCTCTGCCGGACAATGCGAGCAAAAGCACTCTGTAACCTCTTGCCGAATGTGCCTCAATAATGCTTTGGTACTTATAGTACTTCGACTGCAAGATTCGTTCTGGTGCTCCGAGCAGGTATGATGAGCCGTCATTAAATGATACTCCGCCGTATTTAACTGCTGATGAAAACGGCATTACTTTAGATGCACGACGTCTGGCAGGTGCGTTTACATGTGTTTTGATAGCCGCCATGGTTTCATTTTCATCTGTCATATTCCCTGCATAATCGGCCAATATGCTTGCTACATCATCTTCGCTGAAACGGTCTTCGTTTAGTAGTGCGATGCCTTTTACATCCATTTTGTTTTCGGTTATTGTGCCTGTTTTGTCAACGCACAGCACGTTTACCCTCGCAAGTGTTTCTATGCAGTTTCGCTCCTGTACGAGTGTTTTTTTGCGTGCAAGACGTAGGACACTTACGGTCAGAGCGACCGAAACAAGCAGATACAGCCCGTCCGGTACCATTCCTACGAGTGCGCCGACTGTTGCTTCTGTTGCCTGTGTAACGTTTATATCATCCTGTGTCACTTGCCTTATGAACATCGTTATTCCCACAGGAACCATTATTATTCCTATAACTTGTACGAACCGCTTGAGCGTTGCCACCATTCCTGCGGAGAGTTTGCCTTTTGTCTTTTTTGCTTCAAGTGTGAGTTGTGCGACAAACGAATCCCTGCCTACTTTGTCGAGCCTCGCAGCACATTCGCCGGAAATTATGAAGCTGCCTGAGAGAAGTCTGTCGCCGGGTCTTTTTGTTATTTCATCTGATTCTCCCGTGACGAGCGCTTCGTTTACGGAGACTTCGCCTGCAAGGACATCTGCATCTGCGTATATCTGCTGGTCTTTTGCAAACATAGCTATGTCATCAAGCACGGCTTCTTCCGGCTTGATGATTTGTTCCGCACCGTCTCTGATGACTGTTGCGTTTGGTGCTGTTATGAAAGATAGTTTTGCGAGTGCGCGTTTTGCACGCAGCTCCTGAATGATACCGATTATAGTGTTAATAATTATTACAGGCAAAAATGTGAGCTGGGCAAATGAACCTACGAGCATTAGACAGACCGCAAGCACTGTAAGCAATAGGTTTAAGTATGTGAATATATTGTCTCTTAATATCTGCGCCACGGTTTTTTCCGCTGAATCCGGTTTTACGTTTCCATATCCGTTTTCGAGACGCTCACGCGCCTGCGTATGTGTCAGTCCACTCTGAACCGGTGCTTCGATTCGCGGCAACACTCTATTTAGTCTAACTGTATTTTGCCCGGTCGCCACGGTTCCACCTCACTCTACCGGACTTTCGTCCAGTTTATCTATAGCTCTTAAGACTTGTTCCTCGGTAAATGGTTTTAAAATGAAATTTTTTGCGCCCAAAACAATCGATTCGCGGACTATTATGTCTTGCCCCATTGAGCTTACCATAATTATGTTTGCATTTGGAGCGATTTTCATAATTGTTTTCAGTGTGACGAGTCCGTCCATTTCCTGCATTACTACGTCCAACGTTACTATGTCCGGTCTCAGTTTTTTATATTCTGCCACGGCTTCGACTCCGTTTGTTGCCTCTCCGACAACTCGAAAAGAGTTTCTGAGCAAAATGCTTTTCATTGTTCTTCTCATAAAAGCCGAATCATCAACTACTAATACTGTCTTCATTGGAATAACCATGCCTTTGCAAGTTATTTGTGTGATACATCAGTGCTGAAAGTGCTGCGATTGGTGCGGTCTCTGAGCGTAGGATTCTCTGCCCGATTGATACTGCATATATTCCGCTCTCTCTTGCCGCTTCGGCTTCACCTATCTCAAAGCCTCCTTCAGGTCCTGATATTATGGATATTGTCTGTTTGTTGTTAGTTATCCCGGAGGTGGGTGACCGAGTACGGTCGGCTCCGGAGTGGAAATCAAAATGTTGCTCAAGTACTTGTTTGAGGTGCAGTGTACTTTCGTCTTCATACAGCAAAATGGATAGTGTGCTCTCTTTAGCTGCAATGTCAATTATTTCACTGTATTGTTCGATATTTTTCACGGTGGGGATTATTCCTCTGCCGCACTGTTTTGCAGCTTCATGTGATATCTTGTGTAACCGTTTGAGCTTTTTTGCAACATTATCCGGTGTTGCGATGCAGCGCTTTGACTTGAACAGCACTATTTCTTTTGCTCCAAGCTCTACAGCTTTTTGTACAGCATAGTCGAGCCTGTCGCCTTTTGCATAAGCCAAGTATATTGTGCAGTCGATTGAAGGTTCTCCCCGTGATTGCTCTTGTCTGAGGATTTCCGCTGTAGTCTCTTCCGCACCCGCACACAACTTGCACACATAGTCTGTTCCTGTTCCGTCGCAAACAATAAATTCCTCATTCGGTTTTAGCCGCAGTGAACGCATATGGTATCTGTCTTCATCACTGAGTTTAATTCTTTTATTGTCTATATTCTCCGGGTTTGTAAAAAAGCGAATCAAATATTTTTACCTCCCGAATATAGTTTTTTGTTTTCTGCTCACTCTTTATAATATAACAAATGAGCAAAAAAGGCAATTTTTTTTGTAACTATTTTACAATTTGATTAAGAACCCATTTTTTCTGCTTTGCTCATGGCTGCCAGTCTTTGTTTACTTGCCGCTATCACTATTAATATGACTATAAGCAGGGCGATGCACAGAGCGAAAGGCAGCCTACGATCCATATCTGATAGAAGTCCTGCAAGATAGCCAAACGGGATACTGAGCCCAAGCACTATAACCATCATGAGCCCTCTTATACGCGCTCTTTCACTTGGCTCAATCAAAAGCTGTGTAAGTGAATCGCTGCGTGGTGCAACGAGACTAAATGCGAGTGCATCAATCAAAATGTATATGATGAGTGTAATCATTGCTTCTGCCGGAGATGCTATAAGAAATACTGTCCCTGCTATGTGGATGCAGAGCCCTATAAGCATAGGACTTCTAAATCCAAAGCGTTGAAGCTTTGGCTGGATGAAGATAAGAAACGCAGCTATGACTATTGCCCTTATGACCGGGAATACGGCGAGGAAGTATTCGGGTATCAGCAGTGTCCCTGTTACATATAGACCGAAAAAGTTTGTAATTACCATTCCTATTATGCCGAATATTGTTGTTATCGCAAGCGATAGTATCATGTCGCGTGATGCGAATATGCGCCTGAATATCTCACCGTATCCACCCATTATTTGCCATATCGACATACCTTTTGTTTCCGTCATCCTTGTCCTTCCAACCTCTGTTTCGTCTCCATATTTATATAGTATTATGAATTTAAGTGTCATGGAGATAAAAGAGAAGATAAATAGTATACGCATTGCGGGAACGAGGGAGAGTTGATTTACCAGCAAAAATGCTATCGGCATAAACAATATCGACAATTGCCCTATCATGTGGAGCAGACTGTAGACCTTTGCCATATAACCTTTTTGTACATCTTCGACCAGCAGGCATGTCCATGACACGGTTGTGATTTGCATCATACCGTTAAACGCGGCTGCCGCCATAAACCACCAGAAATTTTGCGAAAACGCCCACAGCAGACACGGTATCGACCATGCGAGTGTGTCGAAGAGAAATGTTGTCTTTTTTCGTCCGAGTTTATCTGTTATGGCTCCGCTGAACAATGCGGCTATAGCACTAAAAAACAAAAATGTCGATGCTACAAGCCCGATTTGACTGTCTGTTAGCAAAAGTGCAGCCATATAGACAGAGACAAAAGGCATATAGAGGTTAAACGGCACCGTCCACAGCGGCTCCGTCACTAAGCAGATTTTCGGGTTTCCTTTGACCTCACGCATTGTTTTAACGAGGTCCATTTCCTTGCGGGTTTCTCTCAGACTCATATGAAAGCACTCCATTTTCATTTATTGTTTGGTATCGAATAATATCACATTTATATCAATTTGCAAACTTTTTCTTGTTTTTTGTAAAATTCGTGATAAAATGCTAAGTGGTGAAATTTGGCGTTTACGCCAAATCACACATTTTATACAAAGGCGGAGGTTGATTCATTTGGCACTAGAGCATATGTTTTGGTTTGGCATCGTAGGTGCAGTAATAGCTATTGGCTATGCGTACTTGCAAGCCCGCAGGGTTCTCAGGTTCTCCGAAGGCAATGAGAAAATGGTGAAAATTGCCGGAGCTATCAGAACCGGTGCAGATGCGTACATGAAGCGGCAATATCGCACAGTATTTAAATTTTTTGCCATCGTGTTTGTTCTTTTGTGCGCACTCGCATTTCTCCCTATCATTCTTGGCGCAGATCTCACGCTTATTAACCCCTATGTACCGTTTGCATTTCTTTCCGGCGGTTTCTTTGCAGGTCTTTCAGGCTATATCGGTATGAAAGTTGCAACAAGAGCAAATGCCCGCACAGCACAAGCTGCGAGCGAAAGCCTCAATAAAGGACTGAAGGTCTCGTTTGCCGCAGGTTCCGTTATGGGTTTTATCGTTGTTGGCTTTACGCTGCTTGACACAACGGCATGGTTTTTAATGCTGTTTTTTGTGTTCGGTGAAGGTGCTGATGTCATAGGACCGACAATGGTTAAATTTGGTGTCGGTCTTGCATCAATGGCCATGTTTGCGCGTGTCGGCGGCGGTATTTTCACTAAGGCGGCAGATGTCGGTGCAGACCTTGTAGGTAAAGTCGAAGCGGGTATCCCTGAAGATGACCCAAGAAACCCTGCTGTTATTGCCGATAATGTCGGTGATAATGTCGGCGATGTCGCCGGTATGGGTGCTGACCTTTACGAGGCTTATGCACACGCTATCATCGGCACATTTGCACTGAGTTTCTTTGCAGGTTACGGTTTTGCAGGAATGCTTCTCCCGATTCTCATGTGCGTAATCGGAGTTATAGCTTCAATTATAGGCACTATGGTCGTTCGCACAAAAGAAAATGCCGACCAAAAAAGTCTCCTCGGCTCACTACACAAGGGTGTGTATCTTGCGGGCGGTATTTCGATTGTTACCGCACTCCCGCTTACGCTTTGGGTAGCAAATCTCGCCGGCGAGGGATATGAGTATCTGGTCCAAAATCAGTGGGGAATCTTCGGCGCTATCGTAATCGGTGTGCTGTCTGGCTTCCTTATTGCATTTTTCACAGAGCATTATACATCGGATACTTCAAATCCGACAAGAGAACTTGCAGCATCCAGCGAAACAGGCGCAGCAACTGTTATCATCGGCGGTGTATCACTCGGCATGAAATCCACGGTAGGTCCTGTTCTCACTGTCGCAGGCGCAGCATTTCTCAGCTTCTTGATTTCCGGCGGTCTTTCCGATTCTCCTGATGCATTTGTTATGGGTCTATACGGAATCGGCATCGCATCTGTCGGCCTTGTTGCAACGCTCGGCGTTAACCTCGCTTGCGATGCGTTCGGCCCTGTTGCTGATAATGCCGGCGGTATCGCTGAAATGGCGCATCTGCCTGAGGAAGTACGTAAGCGCACAGATGCTTTGGACTCTCTCGGTAACACCACAGCAGCCACAGGTAAAGGCTTCTCAATCGGCGCAACAGGTTTCTCCGCACTTGCACTGCTTGTGTCATATGTTGAGCTTGCAGAAGAAAAACTGGGTGGCGCAGGAACACTTGACCTTCATATCACAACACCAACAGTCCTCGTTGGTATCTTCATCGGTGTTGTAACCGCGTTCTTCTTCGCATCTCTCACTATAGCGGCTGTTCACAAAGCTGCACAGGGTGTCGTCCTTGAAGTTCGCAGACAGTTTAAAGAAATTACCGGTCTTATGGAGGGCACGGCTGAGCCTGATTATGCAACTTGCGTTGATATCTGCACACAGGGCGCACTCAAGCGCATGGTTGCTCCATCACTCCTCTCATTTGTAGTTCCAATCGGTACAGGACTTCTTCTTGGCGCTGAAGGTGTTGTCGGTATGCTAGCCGGTATCGTCACAGCAGGTTTCGCTCTTGCAGTCTTTATGATGTGCAGTGGCGGCGCTTGGGATAATGCAAAGAAATACATCGAAGCAGGCAACCACAGCGGTAAGGGTAGCGACCAACACAAAGCTGCTGTTATCGGTGACACAGTAGGCGATCCTTTCAAAGACACAGCAGGTCCTTCATTTAACATCCTCATCACCCTTTCATCTGCTGTTTCCCTAGTGTTTGTCTACGTTGCTACCGAGTTCTCACTCGTAAGGCTGCTCGGTCTGTAACTCAGGGAGCTATTTTGTTAATCTTTATGTTAGTAAGTTTTGTATAAATAATTTATAAATTAGAATCACTGAAAATTCAATAAAAACAGAGCCGTCTTTACGACAGCTCTGTTTTTTGTTTTTGTAAGCTAAAACGGATTTTCAGAGGGGTATGGTAGACAAGCAGGTTGGTTGTACGAAATCTTTGACACTCCAAGGTACCTAAAAACGTCAAAAATAGATTTGCCTACGTGACCGAATGCCACAGCACCGTGATGCGGATAACGATCCTGTATTAAAACATGGCGGTAGAAACGACCCATTTCTTTTATGGCGAATACTCCTATGCCACCAAATGACTTTGTTGCAACCGGAAGAACCTCACCGTGCGCTATGTAAGCAGTGAGACCGCCCTCTGCTGTGCCTTGAATACGGTAGAATGTAATTTCCCCGGGCTTAATATCTCCCTCCAGTGTGCCTCTGGTGATATCGGGCTCACTGTCCGGCTCAAGGAGTCTGTGCATTATGAGCTGATGCTTGAGTGTTCCTTTGTTTAGGTGGCACATAGGGGTGTTTCCGCAGTGGAATCCCATGAACGTATCACTCAGAGTATAGTCGAATTTGCCTTTTATGTCACTGCTGAACATATCGGCAGGTACTGAATTGTTTATATCAAGCAGTGTCACCGGAACCCCGCTGACACAAGTGCCGATGTATTCTGACAACACACCGTAAATGTCAACTTCGCATGATACGGGAATGCCTTTTGTTGCCATGCGGCTGTTTACATAGCAGGGGACAAATCCAAACTCAGTTTGGAATGCAGGCCAGCATTTATTTGCAAAAGCAACATATTCACGGCTTCCCTTGTTTTGCTCGGCAAGGTCAAGGAGAGTAATCTCAAATTGGGCGAGTTTTGGCAATATACCCGCCATTTTGTTACCATCGCCGAGTTCCTTTTCCATGTCTGCTACAACGCCGGGGATTCGCGGGTCATCTTTATGTTTGTTAAACGCAACCAGCAAGTCCAGTTCTGAGTTTTCTTGAATCTCCACGCCCAAGTTAAATAGTTGCTTTATTGGGGCGTTGCAAGCCATAAAGTCTTGCGGTCGCGGACCGTATGAAAGGATTTTGAGGTTTTTAACGCCTATTATTGCTCTTGCTACCGGGATGAACTCCTTTATCATCTTTGCAATTTCATCAGGTGTGCCAACCGGATATTCGGGTATAAATGCTTTAAGGTTGCGCAGCCCCAGATTATATGAGCAGTTGAGCATACCGCAGTAAGCATCGCCGCGACCACCCATAAGCTTGTCTGCGGCATCCTCTGCTGCCGCAACATACATAACGGGACCGCAGAAATATTGTGCTATCAAGGTTTCTGATGTCTCGGGACCGAAGTTTCCGAGAAAAACCACCAGTGCATTTACACCTGCGGCTTTGACATCTTCGACGGCTTTGAGCATATCGTTTTCGTTTTCAACCGTTGTTTTGCACTCGTAGATGTCTCCGTATGCCCCTGCAACTGCCGTGCGCCTCGCACTTGACAGCTCAATCGGGAAGCAATCTCGTGATACGGAAATGATTCCTAGTTTTACGTTTGGGATGTTTGTCATATTGAAGTTCCTCCTATTTTTGTTGTGTTTTCTGCCCGTAATAAGCGTTTGCTCCGTGTTTGCGTAGATAGTGTTTGTCCAGCAGTTCTTGCCGCATGGGTTTTATGTCCGGATTTAGCATTATATCATGCCATGCCATGAAAGCTACTTCCTCCAGTACGACGGCGTTGTGCACTGCGTCAAAAGCATCTTTGCCCCATGTGAACGGGCCGTGGCTGTATACCAAAGCCGCGGGTATGCTGTTTGCATTTAGTCCGAGAAACCTTTCGACTATGACTTTACCTGTCTCGGCCTCGTAGTGTCCGGCTATTTCAAAAGGAGTCATTTCTCGTGTGCATGGAATTTCACCGTGGAAGTAATCGGCATGTGTTGTGCCGAGTGCGGGGATACCTTTGCCCGCTTGGGCAAACAGAGTTGCCCAGCGGCTATGGGTGTGCACAACTCCGCCGATATCCGGAAATTCTTGATATAGAGCCAAATGTGTGGCTGTGTCTGATGAGGGAGACAGTTTACCGCCTATTGTTCTGCCTGTTTCCAACTCGACGACGACCATGTCGTCTGAAGTCATATCGTCATATTCTATGCCGGATGGTTTTATTACGACAAGTTTTTCCTCTCTGTCTATTGCTGAGACATTGCCCCAAGTGAATGTGACAAGACCGTGCTTTGGTAGTAGCATATTTGCTTCAAACACCTGGTTTTTAAGGACTTGCAACATATCTTTTCTCCTGTTTGTTTTTTTGTGGGACGAGCAAGCCCGTCCTCTGCGATGTGCGCTGTTTTTCGATTTTTGCAGTTATAGATTGTCTACGGCGGTGCGCTCTATTTTTAAGGCCGCTTTGTAGGTTTCCAGATACTTATTAAAACCTTCTGCATCTGAGGGGTCGGGAGTTATAGTGCTCAGAGCAGCATCTGCGAAGATTTTGTTATCCAGAAAATCTTCCAAAGATTCTCCGAATTCCTTACTTTCTGAGTATGCTGCAAGCAATGCTATTCCCCATGCGCCGCCTTCTCCTGCTGATTCCATAACAGCTACAGGGGTTTCGAGAACACCTGCCATCAATTTTTGACCGACTATCGGTGTTTTGAACAACCCACCGTGACCCAGCCATTTGTTTGCCTTCACGCCTTCTTCATTTGTCAGGATATTCATCCCTATTTTGAGAGTTGCCATAGAAGAAAGTAGTAGCGAACGCATGAAGTTTTCTACAGAAAATTTGCTATCCGGTGTTCTTGCAAACAGCGGGCGCCCTTCGTGGAAGCCTGTGGTGTGCTCACCGGAGAGATAACTCACAGCTACAAGTCCTCCGCAGTCCGGGTCTCCTCTTAATGCTGCATTATACAGTGTGCGGTAAAGCTCCGTTTTATCCGGTGGTGCTGACATTTTTGTCATTACATCACCAAACAAAGCGACCCATGCATCTAAATCTGACGTACAGTTGTTGCAATGAACCATTGCTACGGGCTTGCCTGCCGGTGTTGTTATCATATCAATGTCAACATAGAGTTTCGATAGTGCTTTTTCCAGAACAAGCATTGCAAATATTGATGTTCCTGCCGATATGTTTCCGGTTGCGGGTTTTATGGCATTTGTCGCTATCATTCCTGTTCCTGCATCGCCCTCCGGCGGACAAAGCGGGATTCCGGCTTTGAGTGTTTCTGTGGGGTCGAGCAGTTTCGCTCCGGCTTCCGTCAGATATCCGGCATTTTCCCCCGCTACCAATATTTCGGGGAGTATGTCTTTTAATTTCCAAGGAAGATTGTATTCTGCTATTAGGTTGTCAAATTTTTCAACCATTATTTTGTCATATTCGTTTGTGGTGCTGTCTATGGGAAACATTCCCGAAGCTTCTCCTATACCTACAACTTTTTTTCCTGTCAGTTTGTAGTGTATATACGAGGGAAGGGTTGCAAGGAAGCTTATTTCGCTCACATGCGCCTCTTTGCCTTTAACTGCGCGATGCAGATGTGCTATCGACCAGCGCTGCGGGATATTGAAATTGAACGTTTCTATAAGTAACTTTGATGATTCTTCTGTTATTGTGTTGCGCCATGTGCGAAAATCGACAAGTTGCTGACCATCTTTGCCGAGCGGTAAGTAACCATGCATCATCGCAGATATGCCTATTGCAGCGATTTCAGGTGCTGACCCGTGTTTTTTGCTATAGTCATTCACAAGTTCTTTGTAGCTTTCCCTAAGCCCGGTCCACACATCGTCCATGCGATATGTCCACATACCGTTTTCAAAGCGGTTTTCCCAATCATACCCCCCTGCGGCAAGCGGTTTTCCTTTTTTGTCGATTGCAACAGCTTTGATGCGAGTTGAGCCTAACTCTATACCTAAATATACTTTCATGGGCACTCCTCCATAATCTGTAATTTTTCTATCACTTATAGTATCATCTAAAAGCTGTTTTCGCAAGGTTAAAAGAGAAGAAGTTGCATTTTTGCAACTCCCACTCTATCTATGTGAAAAAACTATTCTCTATTTTTATCGCG
Organism: Oscillospiraceae bacterium; assembly: GCA_009786445.1. Lineage (GTDB taxonomy): Bacteria > Bacillota > Clostridia > Oscillospirales > Oscillospiraceae > WRMH01. The sequence continues at coordinate 28,475 of WQTE01000018.1, forward strand.
GTCTGGCATCAAAAGCCTCTTGAACCGCTGCCCTCAGTGCCCGTTGGTATGATTGGCTTCTTGTGACTGTGCCGGCAAAGTGTAAACATAGATGCCCATTCATGCCATTGCCGCTGATTGTGCTTCCGGCGTGCGGCATACCGTTGAGAGCTGCAGCGAATGTGCGGTTGCCGATTGTTACCCATACCGGTCGGGGCGACCATGCCCATACGCCGTTTCGGCTTCTGAATATTGCATCAGTGTCCGCTCTGGTGGGCGGTTCAACATCTGCATGTCCACCCAGAGAAAATGCTCTGAGATTAAATGTGATGCCTGTTCGTACATCCACAACGCGCATATCGGTTCTCATCGGAATGAGCGAGCGGACTTGCTGCCAAGTAAGGAGCTCAACGCTACCAACGCCTCCGCCGCCTTCTACACTAAGTAAATCAGAGCGTATAAAGCCCTCTCTTCCGTTATGCCTGACTCTTGACCAACCGTTTGCGTTTTGAGCTATGACTTCTACGCTGGTGCGCGGCGAGAGCAGGTCTATTCTTGTTGAATTTGCAGATGGCTCTGTTCTGAAGTTGACAGAACCGTTTGTTCTGAGTGTTGTAGTGCCGGATACCTCTCCGTCTGTGAGCAAGTCACTTCTGATGAAGCCTTCTCTTCCGTCATGTCTAACTCTTGACCAGCCGTTTGACTGATTTTCAAGCACTTCTACACTTGTGCCTCTCGCCAATAGTCTGATGAGACTGGAGGATGCTGATGCACTCGCTCTGAGATTTACCGAACCTCTGGTTCTGAGTGTTGTTGCACTGCCTGATGTCGGCGCGGATTCTGAAATTAAGTTGCTGCTGACGAAACCGACCGTGCCGCCGTGCCTGACCCTTGACCAGCCGTTTGACTGATTTTCAAGCACTTCTACGCTTGTACCACGGCTCAGTGTGCTTATGATGTTTGCGCTCGCTGAACCTTCTGACCTGAAATTCACATTACCCGTTGTCCACATCGTTGCTATCACTGTGCTGTCCGCAGGGGGTGGGGCTTCCGAGCCGGTTTCCGGTATTGTTTCACCACTGACACTGCTGAATTTCAGAAAATCAGACCTGACATAACCAACAGCATCACCCACTCTGACACGAGACCATCCTGCCGGATTGTGCTCAACTACTTCTATGTCTGCCCCTACATTGACTGTTCTGACAACACCGGAATCCGTTGAGGCTCTTTCCCTAACGTTAACTCCGGCTGTTGTGCTAAACATACCGTTATTTGTCAATCTCAGAAAATCTGACCTGATAAATCCAACGGAGTCTCCGATTTGAACTCTGGACCAACCCGATGGATTGTGACTGAGCATTGTCACGTCTGTATCGACATTGACTGTTCTGACAACGGCTGCGTTTGTGTTTGCTTCTGCCCTTAGGTTTACTCCGGCAGTTGTGCGAAATGTAGCGCCCGAGGCTTCGGCATCCATTGCAAAAGGCATACCGAACAATAAACTCAATATGACTGCCAGATATGTAATTGCGTTTAAAGTGCGTTTCATTTATTTTCTCCCTTGTCATTGCTGTTTACAAAAAAAGTTACAAGTAATATCGTGTAAGTTAGGTCAGTTTACCACACATAATTAATTATGTCAACCATTTTTGTTGTTAAATTGAAACTTTTTGTAACTTTTAGATTTCACTCTCACATGATACAATTGTTTTGGGAACTGATTCTATTAGAAAAGTACCCAATTTTGTAGCTCTGAGAGGAACAGGTAAGCAAAAAATTCTTTTGCGAAAAGAAATAGGAGTATCTGTAATGAACAAGGATAACTTTGATAAAGCCAAGTGGGTTCCTATTATTATAACGGCTGTTATTCTTATGCTTATTTGGTATGCTCTGGGTAATGTCGGGCTTATCACTTCTATTATTTTGCAGTTTTTTTCCGTTATTGCTCCTTTACTGTATGGTATTTTGTTTGCATATTTTATATATCCTCCGCATCATGCTGTTGAAAAATTGCTCAAAAAAGTTAAGATTAGATTCATTTCAAGTCGTGCCCGTGGCTTTAGCACCATAATAATATTTATTTTGCTGCTCATCCTAATAGTTGTTATTGTCAGTTTTGTGATTCCTATTTTATTTACCAGTACCGTTAATCTGGCGAACAGTATCCCCATTTACGTTACCGAACTTCTCAATTATCTCGACAATCTCCCCTCAGAGTCTTTTTGGGCCGATTTTGATATTGCAGGAACTATTAATGCATTTTCCTCCCAGTTGATGGTTACCATATTAAATGCCGAAGGACTCGGGCAAGCCGCGGGAGCCGTTATTGGATTTGCCGGTGGACTTTTCAGTATTGTTCTCGGTCTTATAATTTCGCTTTATATTTTAATGGACAGGGATCGGATTTCTGAATTTTTTCTCAGACTGAATAGTGCTATTTTTAAGAGCGAATCCAGGCGGGTGCGGTCTGCAAGGTATTTTGGACAAGTTAACAAGGTGCTTTTCACTTTCATCGCCAGCAAGGGTCTTGACAGCTTGATTAACTTTGTAGTTGCCACTACCGTTTTGCTTATTTTTGATGTTCCTTACTCTTTGCTGCTTGGTCTTATTGCGGGAGCTTTTAACTTTATTCCGTTTATCGGATCTTTTTTCTCTGCTGTTCTCATCAGCTTGATTGCACTGGTTACTCGGGATGTTGGTGTTGCGCTTCCGGTTGCAATTGCTCTAATCGTCTTCAATCAGCTTGATGCTAACTACATCGAGCCGCGTATTATGAAGTCTTCGCTTAAGATAAGCCCTATCCTTGTTATTGTTGCTGTCGTCGCCGGTGGTGCCTATTTTGGAATCGTCGGAATGTTTCTCGCCGTGCCCCTCACTGTTGTAATAAAGCAGCTTGTTCTTGAATATATTGACTCTACTGAGCAAGGTCTTGGTGACATAGAAGGTGATGAGCCTATTGAGTGAGCGTTTTCAGGAGGTTTGGAACTCCCGGGTTTCCTAAAGGGTTACTGTCAGAAATTCGTTTGTTCCAGTTACGGTGTAAACCTGCTCACCTGCCGGAATGAATAGGGTTTCGCCCTTTTTTATGGTAAACGACTCGCTTTGAGCCTTAATTGTTCCTGCACCATCTATGCAAATTATGGATATGAAGCTTTCTTTGCTGCCCGTTATATCCACTGTGGAATTTTTTAGTTTGTAGCTGTATGTGGTGAAGTAGGGGCATGAGCGGAGCAAAGCTATCTGTCTCACCGAGCTGTCGTCGAGGATTTGCTCAGGTGCGGTGTTTAGGTTTTGAGGTTCGGGCGTTGCTACGTCCAGACCTTTTTTTATGTGTAAAGGGCGTTTATTGCCCTCTTTATCAGTTCTGCCGTAGTCGTAGAGTCTGTAGGTCACGTTTGAGCTTTGCTGAATCTCGCAGATTACTATGCCTTTTCCGATGGCGTGTATGGTTCCTGCCGGGATGAAGTAGATTTCCCCTTTTTTTACGGGTACTTTTCTCAGAATGGTTTCCATATCGTCTGTTTTTATTTTTTCTTCAATCTCAGAGCGAGTGGTTTTTTTGCTCACCCCGTAGTATAAATAAGACCCCGGCTCGCTTTCTAATATCAGCCACATTTCGGTTTTGCCGTTGTCTCCCTCGTTTATTTTTGCATATTCATCGCCGGGGTGAACCTGGATTGACAGGTCATCCCTTGCATCTATGAACTTAATAAGTATCGGAAGCTGTCCGTTTTTTGTTTTTGCTTTAGTTCCGAGCGGATTTTCTCCGGTTTCTTTTTCGAGGTCTATTAGGTATTGCTCAAGTGTTTTTCCCGCATTTTCACCATCTGCTATTTTGCTGCCGCCATCTTTGTGTGTGGAGAGTTCCCAGCTTTCGGCTATTATGTCGCCTGCACCGTCTTTGCCGTAGTAAGTTTCTAAAACGCTGCCGCCCCATATGTAGTTTGCATAGTGCGGCGCCAGTTTCACAGGTTTTAGCATTTTTGTCTCCTCTTTATGTTATGCAGATGACGGGCGGTTTGCGGAGTCTTTTTTGCGAGAACAGTGGCGCAATGCTCTCTGGCTCGCAAAAAAGCGGAGCAAATTGCCCATCATCTGCGGTGGCGGGACGGGCAGGGCCCATCTTCTACATTTTTGCCAGCATTGCTGCTCCGATGATTCCCGCATCATTTCCGAGCTCTGCGAGGACTATTGGTGGGTTTTCTGCTTGATTTCTTGTAAATGTCAGATGTTTTGTCTTTTCTGTTAGTGGTTTCATCAATTTGTCGCCCGCATTGCTGACTCCGCCGCCGACTATGACTACCTCCGGGCGAAATAGCGACATCATTGACCCGACTCCTGCTGCTACATATGATATGTACTGATCCACAACTTTTATTGCAACGTCATCTCCCTTGTCCATTGCATCAAAGGCGGTCTTGGCTTCTACTTTGTCGAGATTCCCTTCGCACAGCTTGTTTAGCAGGCTTTCCGGATGCTGCTTTATCGCCTGTTTTATCTGCCTAATCAGTGCAGTCGCAGATGCGTATGCTTCAAAGCAGCCTTTTAGTCCGCAAGAGCATATTTCACCGCCATATAATAGAGTTGTGTGCCCTATTTCGGCACCAAGTCTGTCGCTGCCGCTGAATATTTTTTTGTCAATAATTATGCCGCCACCGACTCCGGTACCCAGTGTTATCATACACGCATTTTCATAGTCTCGTGCTGCTCCTACAAGAACTTCTCCGAGTGCGGCGCAGTTTGCATCGTTTTCAATATATACAGGCATAGCAAAGTGCTTTTCAAGTTCATCCTGAAACGGCACGTTTTCCCAGCCTAAATTATTTGAAAATACGAGTAGATTTGTTTTGCGGTTTACGCACCCCGGTGAGCCAACACCTACCGCTTCAATATCCCCCATGTCGAGATTTGCTTTTTTTGTTGCTTCAAAAGCGGCATTTGCAATTGATGCGCAGACTTCTTCAAATGTCCTGCTCGCATTTGTCGGTTCACTATATTTGGCAATAATTTTGTAGTTTTCATCCACTACTCCTGCCACTATGTTTGTGCCGCCAAGGTCGATTCCCACATAATACTTCATACTTTGTCTCCTTTGCCGGAACTTTTCATAATTTTCAAACTATTCTACCATATATATTACAATTAGCAAATAAAATGTGGTATACTTACATTACAAGACCCACCGACAGATAATGTGTGGTAGACGGCTTGTGACCTCGTTTGTTCTGCTACCCCACTGAGGCAAGAATAAACAATAACATAGATATTTCAATGTCCGAGGGGCAAATATTTTTGTCAAATATTTGCGAATAATA
>WQTE01000019.1 GCA_009786445.1 Oscillospiraceae bacterium
CTTAATCCCGCAGCGCAGGAAATACGGTTGCCAAACGCATCCAGAGTGGGTATACGTGTGTATTGGTCAAGGTTTTGCCGTTTGTCTACCACATGGATAATTTCATCTACAAAACCATCCATTCCTATGACCATAAATGTATTGTGATTTTTGTGATTTCCTAATGCAATCAGCAGATTTCGGAGATTTTCCTTCATTTCTTTCATAGACGTTTGACCCTACTAAGCGGTTTGCCCTGATATAATTTTATTTATATTTGCTTTTGAGATATCTCCCTCCATCGGCCCAAAAGCAGAAACATTGAGAGCTGCTGTAGCAGCAGCCATTTTTAGGGTATCTGTCAGACTTCTTCCCTCTAACAGCCCACAAATAAAGGCAGCATCAAAACAATCACCGGCTCCCGTAGTATCTTTTACAGTGACGGGAAAAGCATTAATTGAAATCTTCTCATTTCTGCTAAATACCGTTGCTCCGCGCTCACCATCTTTTAGTGCTATGATTTCCAGATTTTCGTTTTCAAAGCAAATCTTAACTGCATCTTCAATTGAGTCTTTTCCACTAACCATCATGAGTTCCGCCGGCCCGGGAAGTAATATATTAGCATGGGTCATGACTTCTTGGATATTCTGTAGAATTGCTTTATCCTTCATCAGCTCCGGGCGAACGTTTGGGTCAAATGAAATCTTTGTGTTCTGCTGTGATAGTTTACGCATAAGGGTTAATATTTCATTTGCAAAACTCTGTTTTGCCATTAAGGAACAGCCCATAATGTGGTAGTAGCTTACGTCTTCCCCCAAAGCATCAGGCTCCGGTGCTTTAGGTCTTGTTGCGGGTGTTTCAGGAAAATGGAATAAGAACCTTCGCGAACCATCGCTAAAATATGTTACAAAAGCTACGCCGGTTGAGCCATCTTCATATTCTGTGATTTGTGAGCAATCCACACCACTCTTCTGTAAGCGATCTATAAGGCATTTCCCAAAATCGTCTTTACCAACGCCGCCTACTATACCTGCCTTATGCCCCAGTCTTGCGACGGTGTCAATAAAAATAGCCGGAGCACCACTTGGATAAGGACCAAGAAAAACGCCTTCTCTATCCAAAGGCGTATCCACTTCCGGTCGCATTACTTCACACAGCAATTCTCCCATTGTCCAAACACTAGCCATGATAAACTCTATTCCTTTCACACTTATATATACAAACCATCCGGTTCATTATAGGTTAAGCTCGCATAACACTTCACTTACATCAGGAGCATATCCTTGCCTTACATAAAGCCTTGTCACTGCATTGGACAAAATTAACCTTTCAGTCAAATCTAATCCACCTAATGCGCCAATTAAATATCCACCGTTAAAAGTGTCGCCTGCACCTGCTGTGATAATAGGTTTCGGACAGTGAATTTGCTGCATTGAAGCAAAACCTTCATCAGCATTTACAGCTACCGCAATGTGTGGGGTATGCACAACAATTTCATTGAGACCGATTTGTTTCCTTAAATTTTGCATTGCTTCTTTCCCTATACAAGTTTCGTCAAAAGTCTCTCCAAAGTAAGAAAATAGCAACGAAGCCTCATGTTCGTTAAGGCTGAGAGTCATCTTAACTGTGCTGCTTAGTGCCGCCAGTTGTTCTATGGTGTGTTTAAGCGAGTTTTTATCCCGTTTCTTCAAATCAGCAAAATCAAAAAACATCCGCTCACAATGACCATCAATAATATAGTTTTCACAAATCCCTGAAACTAAAGCATCAAAAAAAGGCATGGAAGACCAATAGCCAAGAGCTATAATTTGCGATTGTTTAAAAATCTCATCTAACCTTTCGGTTCCAATTACATCATGCAGCACTTTCCAGCTAATCTCATACAATGCATCCAGATTAGGGAACATAGCCTTACCATCTTCAAATTCAAATATATGGCATAACCCTGGGTCTCCGACAGAGATTATCTCACTCAAAGTCTTAAACTGCTCAAATGCAGAATCGATTTTATCCTTTCCAAACATCCCAAGCATAACCGAATTTCCGCCGAGACACCCAACAGCCTTTCCTGTGTTACAGGTAAACCCTCCGTATGAGCGGCGCTTTCTGATAATCTCGCGAGCTAATCCGCCTTTTTCGCACATTACTATTGCATCACCAAAATTTTTCATTTTATCATAAAGTACAACATCATTGTTACTTGTCCTCAACTGAACAACTTGCCACACTTCATCAACAAAGCCGTCAATGCCAAGAGTTATGCGTCCGGACAAGTTTTCTAAACAGTCGATGATTTTAGCTTTATTCATTTTGATTACCTCATACAAGCTATATATACTGTCCGAATTCGGTATCGATATGTTACATATATCTCTTTGCTTTACCGTTGCACATACAGACATGTATCCAATCTTTTACTACAGCCTTTATCTTCTCTTTTACAGGAGGCATTACGTCCAAGGTATAAGGGTTTTCCGGCAATCTATTGAGCTCTTTGCGCAGTTCATTCATGTATGTACTATGAATAATGGTTCCTACGTTGACCTTGCTGATGCCACCTAAAATTGCTTTCTTTATATCTTCAGCAGGGATGCCTGTACCGCCGTGTAATACTAATGGTACATCAACACAATCATTAATTTTTTTCAATCTTTCAAAATTAAGTTCAGGCTTACCTTGATAAAATCCGTGGGCATTGCCTATTCCGATAGCCAAAGAATCACATCCACTTTCGCGTACAAGTTCCACACAATCATCAGGTGAAGCTAAAAAGTCACCGCCTTCAAAGTCACCCTCAATCCCGGTCCCTCGGATACGTCCGATTTCAGCTTCCACCACGGCATCAAGCTTATGTGCTTTATCTACAACTGATTTGACCATGCTTATATTTTTCTCCAGCTCATATTTCGATGCATCCATCATAACAGATTTGAAGCCGTATTCCAGAGCCTCATTACATGCATCAACATTAAAAGCATGATCTTGATGCAATAATATTGGTACCGTTACCATTTTAGCGCAACTTAAGCCCATTGCACTGCAAGTCTCTGTACCAAAAGCCTTGATAACCAGAGGATTTGCTGCAATCATAATTACCGCGCTTTCTTCTTCGGCGGCCTCTATTATAGCCTGCAAATCCCAAATGTCCGAAAAATTGAACGCAGGTACGGCATAACCTTCTTTGTCTGCATCTCTTAAAATATTTGTTGGCGCAATCATAGTTTCTCCTAACTTAAATAACAATTTTCATTTTGAAGTGCCGATGGATTCTGAAGCAAACATGACAGACCCCTGATTTTCCAGCCACTCATACCTATATCCACTCTGCACACAATCTGTAATAACACAATCACATACTGCTTTAACATTAGCAAGATATGATTTACCAAATTTTGTGCTATCCGCAAGAATAAATGATTTTATGGATGATTCAATCATACATTTTTTTATTTCCGCATCTTCAAACCTCGGGGTTGAGAATCCATACGTTTCTTCAATTCCGTTAACACCCATAAAGCTCTTGTCAGCTCTGATATTCCTTATAAATTCCACAGCCAAGCTTCCCTCAAATGTATCATGCGCATAATTTACTTCGCCGCTTACGGCAATCACTTTATGTAAATTTTNCTGACTCTGCTGAGAAAGAGTCTTTAGCGAAACCAACGAGGTGGTGACTATTATAAGATTCTTTTTGTCGCCAACCGCAATGAGTTTTATTAGTTCTTCAACAGTACTGGAGCTATCCACCAAAATTGTGTCGTTATCTTGAATACATCTGTACGCAATGGCAGCTATTTGCTTTTTACCCTCAATGTTTCTTGACTTAAGTGTATCCGTATGAATCGGAAGACCCACTGAATATATAGCCATAGCACCACCGCGGGTACGCTTAAGTTTACTTTGTGAATCAAGTTCATCTAAGTCTCGTCTGGCAGTAACTTCTGAAACATCCAGAAGATGACTGATTTCTGAGACTTTAATGGACTTTTGGTTACAGACCAGTTCGAGTACTTTTTGTTTTCTTTCTTCTGGTAACATTTACCCTTCCTTTTCTGAACTGCGTTATGATTTCTTTTTCTTCTGCCACATATCAAGCGCAACTGCAAATAAAATTATAAGACCAATGACAATCCTCTGCCAATGGGAATGAACTTGTAAAAGATTCATGCCGTTATTGATAACTGCAATTATTGCTACTCCAAACATAGCTCGCCCGACAGATCCCACTCCACCGTACAGACTGGTTCCGGAAAGAACCGTAGCGGCAATAGCAAAAAGCTCAAAGCCATCAAGTGCTGCTGGCTGTCCGCTCTGAAGCCTCGATGCGTTTAGTGCGCCTCCCATTGCCGCAGCTATTGAACAGATAATATGCCCTAAAAGAATTACTTTCCCTGTGTTGATACCGCCCAAATGAGCTACAGCACGGTTGCTTCCTGTGGCATACACATGGCGGCCAAATACCGTTTTGCTCAGGAGTATAGCCATAATAGTAACACAAAAAGTGACAAACAAAGTAATTACAGGTATCCAACCCGTTGGTCTGCTCTCTGTTGCTATAAGCCTTGCTGCACCAAGCCAAGAAAATGCAGAGGGTATTCCAAAAACAGATGTGCCGTCTGCAACCACAAAACTCAGCCCTCTCGCTATTGTTAGCATTGCCAATGTAGCAATCATCGGCACTACGCGAAATTTAGTAATCATTATGCCATTTATACTTCCGCAAATAGTTCCTACCACAAAAGCAGAACCAATCAAAATCAAAATAGACCCGGGAACTGTGGAACTTAATACGGGGACATCTCTGGCAATAACAGATGCAACAATTCCGGACAACGCAGCTACTGAACCGACAGAAATGTCAATTCCTCCTAAAATTATAACATATGTTAACCCCGCTGCCAACATAGCGTTTATAGCCATCTGGGTTGTCAGATTGATAAGGTTCATAGATGTAAAAAAAGGTGATGTAGTAAAAATGTCAGTAATTCGCCAAGTTGTAAAAAATTGTGAAGTGGTAACGCCAAAACCTAAAACTAATAGGATAAGAAATAGAAGTATAACGTTCTTTTTTGCCCACGTTTTCATGTCAATTTTCATCTTTTGCTGTTCCTTCCTAAAACCCGTTATTTATATCAGTACTTGCTCTAATGCATCTAATAATATTAAAGATATAAGGCAGTCTGATATTTTATTCACTCAGCATTACTATGAAGACTTGCAAGTTCAATAACAGATTGTTCTGTCGCTTGTTCCCAATCAAGCTCTCCGCTTATTTCGCCTTCGCGCATAACAATAATTCTATTGCTAACACCCAGTATTTCAGGTAATTCAGACGAAACCATGATAATACAACCGCCACTGTCTACAAACTCGTTCATGAGCCTGTAAAATTCAGATTTTGCATTTACGTCTATTCCGCGAGTAGGTTCGTCTAAAATTAAGATTTTGCTTTCCGCAACGAGCCACTTCGCAAGAATAACTTTCTGCTGATTTCCGCCTGAAAGATTTTCCGTTGTTGTCTCTATGCTAGGGGTTTTGATTTTAAGTTTTTCAACTGATTCTCTTGCAACTCGATCTTCCCAACTATTGTCTAAAAACCCAAATCGCTTGTGGTTTTTTGTGAGGCTTGGAAGTACAATATTATTTTTGATCATCGCCTGCAACATAAGTCCCGTCGTCCGCCTATCTTCTGTTACGAGACCTATTTTATGACTGATTGCACTCATGGGGCTATCAAACTTTACTTCTTTTCCTTCTACAAAAACTTTACCTGAATCCGCTTGCCTTGCACCAAAAATAGTTTCCATAACTTCAGTGCGCCCTGCACCTACCAGACCCGATATTCCTAAAATCTCGCCCTCGTAGGCAGTGAACGATACATCATGAAATTCTCGCTTTCGGGACAGGTTTTCAACGCGCAACATTTCCTTACCCCTAACATGTTNCTTACGATTATAGTAATCTTTTATCTCTCTTCCCACCATGTTGGCAACAATATCTTGCTCAGAAGTTTCTTTAATCATGCAAGTTTTGATCTTTTGACCATCTCGCAAAATTGAAATCCTGTCACACATTTTGAAAATTTCTACCATTCTGTGCGAAATATATATAATCGCAACCCCACGTTCTCTTAGACTATCTATTTGCATAAAGAGAGACTCAATTTCGTGTTCCGAAAGCGATGATGTCGGTTCGTCCATTATAACAACTTTTGCCTTTTTGTTTATTACCTTTGCAATTTCAATCATTTGCTGTTGAGCAGCTGTTAAGTCTCCCGCAATATCGGTTGCTTTGATGTTTTTCAGACGCATAAACTCAAGTAACTCATCTGCCTGCTTTTCCATTGATTTCCTGTCCAGAAACATCCCGGAACGCAAAGTCGGCTCACTGCCTAAAAAGATATTTTCAGCAACACTTAGGTCTTTAGCAATACTTAGTTCTTGATGAATGACGGATATCCCTCTATCAAGTGCCTCGCGAGGATTTTTGAAAGATACACTGTCTCCATCCAGTAGTATCTCACCTTCCTCCAGAGAATAAACTCCCGACACAATTTTTATGAGAGTAGACTTTCCTGCCCCATTTTCTCCAACAATAGCGTGAACTTCGCCCGGGTAAAAATCAAGCGAAACATCAGAAATTGCTTTTACACCTGGGAAATTCTTACTAATACCTACTACTTGCAGATAAGGTTTCATAGCTCTGGCTCTCCTTGTTAATCGTAGAAATAATAAGGAAGCGCACGGAATGAGTTTCATTCAAGTCCGCGCGCTTCTGTTGATTTCAGACACAGCCTCTAACGTCTACTCAAAGCACTTTATCGCGTGAACACATCCCCATTATGGCATAACTGCATTAGATGAGTCAACAACGAATGGAGAAATAAGTATTTCTGCTGCATCAACTCTGCCCTGTGTTAACCAAAGTATTTTTTGTTCTGCCACGCCAAAACCGATTGCAAAAGGATCTTGGGCAATGTCAGCTATCCAAATTTGACCGTCAACAGGGTCAAGGATTGCCGCGTGTGCTTCTGGGTTTGCATCAAACCCTACTATTCTGGTTGTTGCTCCCGCTGTATGAATTGCCGACAAAGCACCTACACTGGCGGGCGAACCTACAGAGAATATCATTACCATATCGGGGTGTAAGATAAGTGCATCTTCCATAAGGTTTCTCGCAATGTCTGCCTGTCCCATGTAGTTACCAATGGTATGGATCGTGAGATTATATTCGTCAACGTACTGCTCCACATAGCTCCGCCATCCTGCTTCGCGATCAACAGTACTTTGCGGCTCAAGATGTTGGATAACGCCAATGACCGCACCGTTTGCTACTCCCAAATCTCTGAGTGTCTGCATCGTCACTTGCCCTGCAAGCACCCCTCCTTGGAAGTTATCTGTGCCTACGAAGCTAATTATTTTGTCGGTAAGGTCTGTGCGTGCATCAAATCCAAACATTGGAAATCCTTCAGCGCTTGCATTTTCTATTGCTACGTTCGTAGCAGCAGGTTCATTGATTGCAAGTGATATCGCATCTACATTAAGCACCATAAGGTCTTGGATACGTTCAGATGCTACATCTCCTCGTAAATCACTTTCTAAAACGATTGCCTCGAAGCCAAGTTGGTCAGCGGCAGCCAAAATCCCTTCTTCAACCAAGAGGTAAAACGCATGTTCACGAGAGCCGAGAATAAAACCAAGGGTAAAATCGCCTTCTGCGGGAGTTGCAGCATCTGCTGGGGGGGGAGCCGGTTCGTCAGCACATGCAGTAATAGCAAATACTAAAACAAACAGTAACAAGAGCGGTAAAAATTTTTTCATAATAATTCCTCCATAATAGTTGTATTCAGAAATTCCGAATGATTATATCCTCAAAACCACTTGCAACTACAGTAACCCACATCTCAGGAAGCTATGGAACTTCGTATTTGGTAGATACGGCAGTTCAAGCAGTTTTTTGGCCAACACTTGCGAGAGTTTAAGCTTTTGCCCACTCTTAGGATGCCAACATCAATCGAAAACATTTAAGCACCACATCCTAAGCATTTGCTCAAGCTCATTAAGTTGATGACGTTGATTTATTTTTTATCTTTTTGTTCATTTTCTTTTGTTTTTGTTTATTATAGCATTTTCTTAAGAGCTTTGTCAACAATATTTACCAAAATTATATAAAATTTATTTGACAAAATTATACACCATCACTACTGCTGAGATTCAAATCTACATAATTGCCTTGCGGTGTCACGCATTAACAACGCTTTTAATCCTCGTCGTTAATCCATTTAGTCCAAAACAATCAGAATATCTCTGCATCACTCTAATCAAACAATTTTCCGTTGCCGTTTGAGCATCCACACCAACCATCTTAAGGCTTTCGAACAACACAGACATTTCTTGCTTCACTTTAGGGTTTTCAAAGGTATAGTGGCCGCCGATTTTTGCTATAAGGCTCGCTAGTTTATCATCGGCTAAAACCTCAGCAACAGAAAGTTGTGAATCAGAACCTGTCATCCATTTTCTCCATCGCTCACTCTTTATGGTTTCCTCTCTTAACACATCCGCCAAGTTTGAAGCCTTTGTAATCAACCCGGTTTTAAGAAGGGTTTGTTCTGTCGCTGCAAGGCTTGTGTATGCGACGGTTTCTGCAACGCCGTACTCTGGAGCGACGTTTGAAGCGGTTATACCTAACGCAGGATGCGCCAGCAAAATTTCATCTGAAAGATAGTCTGCATTGTGTTCTTTTAAGCCAACCCCATATTTTCTCGCAACCGATACCAGTTTTGTGGCTGCTTGAGCATCAAAATTACCTACATTCTCTGTGTGCCGAGTGAGGGTTCCGGTTTGTCCTACAATGAAAAGCGGCAAAGGCAGACCCTTATCATTCAGCCGGCTGCATAATTGGTTAATAAAGTCTTCATACGCCTCAATTGAAGTCAATCCTCCGTTAGTTTCCTCTGTTCCGGCCTCGTAGTCAACAGGTGGAAGATTGCGTTTTTTGCGTTCGTCTTCAATATATTCAATGAGTTCCACTGTACGTTCAATTACGGTATCCATTGGTACCACGCTCCCGGCATGAGGGTCTTTCGTGGGGTCAATGTGAAGCAAATTAAATCCTGCAAGCAAGTCTGTAAGGTATGAACGCTTTGCTATTCTCATCGCTTCTTCTGCGGGGAGCTTAGCGGCTCTCTCCTCATCACGTTGCCAAGGTCCGCCATGGTCGCGGCATATATAGTACAAGCCGTCAAAGGCAATGTCACCAGCGATTTTATTGATAGTATTAACAAAATCATACTGATCCCAATTGCGAACATAGCCACGCCCAAACTCAGCCGAATCTATTTGATTTCTACTGGCAATGAACATAATGGGAAAATCCATCTTTTTTGCCAGTTTAAGCGAAGCGAAAATCAGAGTTTCGGACATTGGTCCAATTCCAAGAAGTGTCGCCTTTTGTCCGTTGCCCTCTAATTTGTAAACAGCTTTCATCATTTCTCGCATATTAATCATTTCTTTCAACCACACCCTTCAGTTTTTGCACATAAATGTGCGAATATTTATGATTTTGTGCATCTTTGAGCAATTTTATCATGAATTATCAAACCGGTCAAGCATTTTATCCTTTGCGACAATATGTAGCGACCTCGAATTTGCGATCCGTGTGAAGGCACCAAAAAGCAATAGGCGCAGGGCACCGCCCCTGCGGTAATTGCAACCCTTGATTGACAAAACAAACACCCGACAGAAGCTCCACCGAGTGATTTGTAAAAAATCGAGTGTGATGCGCATTCATATTTCCGCTTCAAAACTATTAAACTAACGTCCGCATTGTGTAGTTAAGCTTTTTATCAAATGTGAAAACATCACACCCACCTACAACATTAAATCCGCATAATATACAGTCAACGAAATCGAGACTTTTCTCAGAAAAAATCTTTAATGCAAACAAAAGAACATTTTTTGCTTCTGGCTCAACATTTGGGAGTGAGATAAATATTGCAAGACCACTTGCTATTTCATTGCGAGGCATGGAGTAGACTTTTGATAAAACATATACCACTTCTGCCAATACTTCAAATCTTATAGTTACTCTTTTTGATTCAATTAAAGCGCATACATCGTTAGCCATTTTTGCGTTGTCATTAAGAATGTACCGTAAAATGGCATTTGCATCAATAATTAGCATGTTTCTCCCTTAAAGCTTCGCCCCATGCCTCTTTTTCAAGAGGAACCAAATCCGAGTTTGCATATTTGGCAAAAATTCCCATTGCACCTACGGTTTTTTCGTTTTGAGTGACAGGGTTCTCTTTTTTCTCGTAAAGCACTTGCAATTCTTTTAAAAACTCGATAGCAACAGCTACCTTGTCATCAGGTATATCCTGAATAAGTTCAATAGCTTCAGCTTTTAACTTAGTCATAATTTCATCCCAACCTTTCATAGCTATAGCATACAACAGTTCTTGCAGATTTACAATGGAAATATGTTCAGACCACCGATTAGCAGACTTTACCTAGCATTTTGAACGATAACGCCGTACCAGCCGAGACCGTCATATTCCTCGTAACCTAAAGTGCGTGCATAGGCGACCAGGCTGCCCTTTTTATCTATAAAGTAACCTTTTTGCGAATTTTGCTGCATTTCCAAGGGAAAAACGTTGTATAAATCGACTCCGTCTGATGCAGCTATTATGCGCTTTGCATTGTCCAGCAGAAGAACTCGCGAATATGCCCATTCCTCTTTACTCAGGTTCGGCTCGTCCTTTACTATTACCTTTGACTGCGTTTCCCAATCAAAGAAAACACCGAGAACGCCGAGTACGCGACCACGGCTTTCGCCGCCTTGGCGTACCGCTGTGGCATAGACAGCCACCGGTTTGCCGTCCAGCATCGGGTCATCGTAGATATCCTGTGCAATGTATTGCTCGCCAGAACTCGTCTCCAAAGCGCGTTTATACCAGTCACATTTTGACACATCCGAACCTTCTCCGAGTGTATATGCACCCCGGCGTGACACGGCGACTACCTTTCCTTGCGCATCAGTCAACACAAGGTTCATATAGACAGAGTAAAACTTATTTATCAAGCCAAGCCGTTTTGATGCGTGGCTGCTGCTCTCCGCCGTCACACTTTCCAAACACTTATAGAACGCTTCATCGGTCGCCCACCAACGCACATCGGCAGTGCGCTCGTATAGATTGCGCACGATTAGTTGCACAAGTGTCTGCGCCATTTCGGAAAGTCTACCCACGTCACGGCTTTTAAACTCTTCAGCCAGATGTTCTGTTTGAGATTTGATACGCTCTATAACAGATGTGCGCAAACTCTCGGATGCTTCAGATATCTGACCTGCAAGATTTCCTACTTCTTGTGCGACAACAGCGAACCCCTTCCCTGCTTCTCCTGCACGAGCCGCTTCAACTCTGGCATTAATTGCAACGAGATTTGTGCTGCCGGCAGTCTTTTCTATGGTGGTGGAGAAACCTTGAATTTCATCCATAATTTGCTTCATCCCGGTTCTGAGTTGTTCTTGCGCTGACCCGGACATTTTACTCTCGCTCTTCATTGCTGCTTCTCCTCAATTATATTTTGAATCTTCTTTTCCAATTTAAGCTCATGTTCTTCAACTTTATGGATTTGTTCCTCCAGTTTATGTCCGTTTTCCTCTATATGGTTTATCTGTTTTTCCAGCTTATGCTCGTGTTCTTCGATATCGCTTATCTGCTTTTCCAGCTTATGCTCGTGTTCTTCGATATCGTGAACTTGCTCTTTTATTTCAACAATTTGCTCTTCGATTTCCTTGACATTTTGAGCAAGTTTCATCTCCGATTCTTCGTTTTTAATCTCAAAATGAATCAGTAATGCAAGCGCCGCCCGCAAAACAATAACGGAACCCACGGCGATAAAATCAGTCAGCTCTGTAACCAGAACCGTCCGCAGAATTTCTGCTGCAAGTTTAAATTCGAGACCTAACGCAAGACCTTTAGCCAGCCTGAGGCGGGTGTTTGCCTTTCGGCGCACATAGTTATAAAACCCTATAATGCCCGAAACCAGAACTATTGATAACCCCATATATTCAAATATGAGTATTGCTATATGAAGGAGCTCGTAAAAAATTGATCTTGCTATATCCACGTTGCAGTGCCTCGTCCGATGTGTAGGGGTGGGGTGGTGTACCGTCTAGTGAGTCAGTATACAACTTGCGCACGTAGTAGTCAAGTGCTACGTTTTGCGGTTATAACCGTATACTTCCCCGAAAAACATTTAGTTTTGCGGTTTTCTCCGTAAAAATTTGCTTGACAAAATCTGCTATACTATTGCTATGAAAGTCCATTTAGCTATCTGTGAAGATGAGATAACTGAATCAGAGCATTTGGTAAGCCTTGTGTGCGAGTGGGCAAGGTCTGCTAAAATCAGCGCGGAAGTGTCGTCATATGACAGTGCTGAAGCATTTTTGTTCGCCTACGATGCTGATAAATCTGTCGATATTTTGCTGCTCGATATTCAGATGAAGCAGATTGACGGCATGGCGCTGGCAAAACATTTGCGGCAAGACGGTGGTGAGATGCAAATTGTATTTATCACGGGACTGCCTGATTTTGTCGCCGCAGGATATGAAGTCTCCGCTCTGCACTATCTGATGAAGCCGGTTTGCAAAGAAAAACTGTTTACCGTGCTCGATAAAGCGGCAGTGCTTTTAAACAAAACCGAAGAAACCATTCTCGTGGAAACGGAAAACGGGCAAACGAAGCTGTTTTGCCGCGATATTGAATATGCCGAAGCGTTTGCACACACTACAATTATTCACGCAGGACGTGGGGAAGCATCTGCTTTAAAGGCGCATATCTCAATCAGCGAACTCGAAAGTAAGCTGGGCGATGCTTTTTTGAGGTGCCACCGCTCATATGTTGTAGGTCTGCGCCATATCAGGCAAATCACCAAAACAGGCGTTTTTATGGACAGTGGCGCAGTAGTCCCGCTCAGCCGCAGGCGTTACAACGAAATAAACCGCGCGTTTATTGATTATTACACGTAGGGGCGGCCGTCCCTGGTCGTCCGAGGCCCATTGCACCGCCTTTAAGACGGATTTTAAATTATTGATTAATGATGGGAGAAGCTTTAGGTATGCGCAGTATATTATCATGGCTGATTGACAGGCGTTTGGCCGCCTACCAAGGTGACCTTGCTCAAAAGCATTTTGATGCAGTGCAGAGCATTTACCGCCAAATGCGCGGCTGGAGACATAATTATCACAATCATATTCAGATTATGAAAGCGCACATATCCCTCGGTCAAGTAAGTGAACTGGAGGCATATCTGGACAAACTGGATGCTGACCTAACTTCGGTAGACTCCATCATTAAATCAGGTAATCTCATGCTTGATGCTGTTTTAAACAGCAAGCTCTCACTTGCCGGAGAAAAGAAAATTAGTGTAACTGCAAAAGCCACAGCACCCGAAACAATGAATGTATCCGATATTGACCTGTGCGTTGTGGTGGGAAATCTGCTCGACAATGCCATCGAGGCTTGTTTGAGGCTGAAGGACGAGGATGCACGATTTATACGTGTGTATATCGGGTTGCTAAAAGGCCAATTTTATGTCTCTGTCTCAAATTCCATGGGAACAGATGTAAAAAAACAAGGCACACGATACCTGACCACCAAGAACAGCTCACACGGGTTCGGGTTACAGAGCGTTGACAGGGTTGTCCGCAAATATGGCGGGTATGTCAATCGTCAAAACGAGGACTGCATTTTTGCCACCGAGATAATGCTGCCGATATAGATTTTGCGAAAAAAATTGTAGGATTTTACGAAAAAGTTTTTTGCGATTGTTTTCAGTGAAAGTATATGATATACTCTAAAACTCGCTAATAATGATATAATAAGCTCTAGATTTGCAGAGGTATCTTCCATTATGACATATAACCGGACACAAAGTAAGGTAGGCATATGAGCCTATTGAGAATGAATCGAAAAGCAACTCGCCTAACAAAAAAGGTGCGCATCATATTTCTGGCAGTTCCCGCACTGCTGGGTGTCGCCATATTAGCCGTTGGCTTACTGACATCAAGGACCATTACCGATGATGCCGCCCGGCAGATGTCACGGCAGTATTCAATTGAGTCTGCTGCTAATTTTCAATCCTTTATGAATCCGCATATGCTTGTTATGCAGCAGATGTCGTATTCCATTACGATAGCCAGATGGCTTGCAGATGAATATAACTTAGAATATAAACACGATGCATTTCAGGCTATGATGGGTCACGCCAGAACTAAGCCTTATGCTTATTTTATGTTCACTGTTTATGACTCATGGAAAGGTTATAATTTCCGCACCGACCTTGAGTTTGATGATTTTGTGTCTTGGGGGCAGCTTTCGGGCGGCGAGGCGAGCCAATGGTTTTTTGATGCCAGAGATGCGGAAAATATGTTTATACTCAACATCCAGCGCACCAGGCCGGATGAAGATGGTAATTGGGATTTGTACATATGGTCAAACCACAGGATTTATTACAACGACCAAATAGTGGGGGTCTTCACAGTCGGTTCTCCTTTTGAGGAGGTTTACACCGCCACCTTCGGTGGCTTTGATGTAGCTAACAAGCGAGGATATATTATTGACCGTGACGGCAGGGTACGTTTGGATAGTGCCGGGATTTTGGAAACAACGCTTGATGGATTACCTGTTTTTCCCGAAGTACCGGAAACACTTAACAACCCCCAATTAGTCAACTATATTGACAGCCATTTGCAGGGGCTCCGTGGAGGGCTGTTCCCGCTTGGCACAGAAACCTGTGACCCTATCGGGCTTAACGATGGTGCGTTTCGTTATGCCAGTGTCACACCCATTATAGGGACAGACTGGTCGGTAATGGTGCTTTCAGACGATACCGGAGTATTCGGCGTGAGCATTATTCCTTTGATAATCATCTCTGTTGTTATACTTGTCTTTTACGCTATGCTTGGAAATGTGGCAATGCGCCGTATTCTCTTAACTCCTTTGGAAAAACTTGCGCAAAGCACGGTTGAAATAGGCACAAACGATTGTGTAGCAATTTATGGCACGGATCGGGACGACGAAATAGGATATTTAGCGCAAACCATTAAACACTCACAAGAAAGGCTTGTATATCGCGAGCGAGTGTTAAACACCCTAAACCAAGCGGCACAAATTTTGCTGACCTCCAATTTGGATATGACGGAAGCAGTCACCAAAAGTATGGAAATCGTTGGACGAAGTGTAAATGCTGACCGTGTTCATCTTTGGAGAAACGAGATGGTTGACGGCGAACTCCATTTTGTTTTAACATACAACTGGCTCAGCAATGCGGAGATAGGCAAAATAGTCGGTGATTTGGGGATGAGCTTCCCATACAGCGAAAGACCCGGGTGGCTTGAAACACTTAACCGGGGCGAAAGCATGAACGGTCCTGTTTCGGAGCTGCATCCCGAAAATGAGGCCTTTCAGCGTGCACATGGCGTAAAGTCCTTTGCAACTGTGCCGCTGTTTATAGGCAATGAATTATTTGGTTCACTAAGTGTCAGCGACTGCACCACAGAGCGAAAATTCACAAACGAAGAAATGGAAATGTTTGCTTCCATCGGATTAATGTTTGTAAACTCGCTAATCCGCAACGAACAAATTAATTCCGCGAAGGAGGCGCAAATAGCGGAGGAAAGCAACAGGGCAAAATCGCGCTTTTTAGCGCATATGAGCCATGAGCTCCGGACACCAATCACGGCAGTTTTGGGTCTCTCGGAGATTCAACTGCGAGGCCCTAAGCTGCCGCAACGAGTGGAGGAAACCTTTACAAAAATTCATGACTCATCACAAGTATTGCTGGGTATTGTAAACGACATTCTGGATTTTTCAAAAATCGAATCAGGAAAGCTTTCTCTCATAACCGAAGAGTACGAAGTGGCAAGCCTCATTAGCGATATGGCTGACTTGGCTTATTTGGAGCGCGGCAATACTGAATTCCGGATGAGAGTAGACGAGCAGTTACCCGCTCGGTTAATTGGAGATATATTGCGCATAAGACAAATAATATACAACTTAACCACCAACGCTTTCAAATATACAGCATCCGGCTTTGTAAACTTGTCGTTTGGGTGTGAAAAAGAGCAAAGTGACAATATTACGCTTGTTATTACAATACAAGATACAGGCTTCGGTATGACTCAGGAGCAGCTAAAGGTCTTGAAAACCAGCGAATACTCCCGCTTCCACGAGCGGGAAGACCGATGGATTAACGGTACCGGCTTAGGTATACCCATCGTGTACAGTTTAGTGCAGATGATGGACGGCAGGATTGATTTTAATAGTGAAGTCGGAAAGGGAACGACTGTCGTCGTGCGCATTTCGCAGCAGACCGCTGAATCGGAGGTTTTAGGCAAGGAAACCGCCGCCAATCTTCAAAACTTTGAATCGCATACGTGGTCGGCGAGCAAAACCCTTGAGTTTGTGCCCGAGCCGATGCCTTACGGAAAGGTTCTTGTGGTCGATGATGTTGATGCTAATATATTTGTCGCAAGGGGTCTGCTTTCTTTTTACGATATTTCCGTAGATACCTGTAAAAACGGTAAAGAGGCAATAGAAAAAATCGAGCGAGGCATGGTTTATGACATTGTATTCATGGACTACCTTATGCCGGAGCTAAATGGAAACGAAACAATGCAAATCATGCGCAACCTGGGATATCACCATCCTATTGTGGCTCTGACTGCAAATGCCATAGTCGGTCAAGCAGAGGAATTTATTAAAAATGGATTTGATGGTTTCGTATCAAAGCCTATTCAGACCTTGCGCCTGGACGAAGTCTTAACCAAATTCATCCGTGATAAACAACCGCCGGAGGTTATTGCCGAGGCAAAGGCAAAAAGGCCCACTATCCCCCGGGCTAACAGGATAGATGATTTTTTGAGTAGCACAAACATTGCTGAAAAATTACGGGCGGATTTTGTACGAAAACATGAAAAAACGCATCAAGAAATATGCCAGTACATAGAAAAAGACGATTTTGCAACTGCTCATCGTCTGGCGCACACGCTAAAAGGCTCTGCGGGGCTGATAGGCGAAGTTCCACTTATGTTAATCGCAGATGATATTGAAAATTTACTACTGAATAAGGAAGAACCTTCCGACGATAAATTGACCCTTCTAGAAAATGAACTTGCCGCTGTGCTTGAAAATATTATACTGCCGGAGGCTGCTCAAAATTTTGGCGTTATGGACAAAAACGAAGTCAGTGCCCTTCTAAACAAGCTGGAACCACTTTTGAAAGCATGTAACATCAAGTGCTTGGACTTTTTAAGTGACTTACGCATGATTCCGGAGGCTGCCACGCTTATCAGGCAGTTGGAGGATTATGATTTTGAATTAGCACAAAAAAGCATGAAAACATTAAAGCAAATTTTTGATGATTAAAAGCTTCATAGGGCAGCAGATAACCATTCATGCACGTACAGATACCATTCGTGCATGATTTTACTATTTTCGCAACCTTGCGCTACAATACCAAGTATAACTATGTATGCTGACACAAGGAGAACTCGCCATGTCGAACCTGACTTTTGTCCTCAGTTCAATACGACGATACAGCCGGGGATTACTTCCGCTTGGACTGCTTAATGCGGTTATGGGCGCACTTGTGCCGTTTGCGGGGATTTTTCTACCTATGATAGCCCTGAGCCTCTTGGTTGACGGCGCTTTCATGGCTCAGATTGTGCTCTATATCGGCGGATACACCTTACTGCTTGTGTTGCTGCATTTTTTGAATGACTTTAGCAACAGGGCTTGGAGATTTCGCATAAACGACATCTCGTTTGGGTCAGGGATGGATTTACGAAGTAAAAACCTCGGCTGCGATTACAGTTACCTTGAAGACCCGAAAAGCCAGAACCTGTACACCTTAATCCTGCAAAATTTAAGTAATACACGGGAAAACTGTTATATTCAAGTAGCTCTTTTCGGGTTCAGGCTCATCACAGGCGTATTGGGTTTTATCCTCTTCTCTTTCGTTTTGACGGGGCTCAACATTTGGGTAGTTTTACTTCTCACAACAACTGCGATAGCAAATTATCTCGTCAGCAGATGGGCAAACCGCTATGAGCATAAAAACAAGGATAACTGGTCGCCGATAGAGAAGAAAATCGCGTATATAATAAAGGTGACAGGGAATTATGATTATGGCAAGGACTTGCGCCTTTACAACATGAAACCATGGTTTATGTCCATTGCCGAAGGCTTGTTCAAAGCCCGCTCCGATTGGGACAATAAAGTTCAGAGCCGATTTTTCGTTTCAAAGGCAGTAGGTGCGCTGACCGTGCTTGTCAGGGACGGTGCCGCTTATGCTTTTTTGATTTACATGGTCGTGCAGGGAAGTGTCGGGATTGCCGAGTTTATCTTATATTTCGGAGCTATTGCAGGTTTTTCCGTTTTTGTCACCAATATGATTGAAGGTATATCCGAAATCGGCCGCTCACTTCCATATGCAAGCGATATGCGCAAATATCTGAGCGGCGGTTTTCCGGAAGAACCGATAGACCCGCTACCGGCAACTTGGACTGAAAGCGGCGTTGCGCCAAAAATAGAAATAAAAAACGTAAGTTTTTCTTACACATCTGAGCAAAAAATCCTCGAAAATTTATCTCTGACCATAAACTCAGGAGAAAAGATTGCGTTAGTGGGAATAAACGGAGCAGGTAAAACAACAATTGTGAAACTCCTGTGCGGTTTTCTCGCTCCGAGCGAAGGCGAGATTTTGCTGGACGGCGAAAGCATCAAGAAGTACCGGAAAGCAGATATTTACGCACTGTTTTCAGCCGTTTTCCAAGATGAGTTTATCCTACCCCTCTCAATAGCAGAAAACATAGCACCAAACATCGTGGGGGACGGCATCCTCGACCCCGACGACGTAGGGGACGATGGCAATCTTCCCGCTGACACAGATGATGAGAGACAGACGAACCAACCACCTGCCTCGCTTGTCGCATCTTTGAACCATGCCGGATTATGGGACTACATAAGCCAGCTCCCCGAAGGGATTAACTCTCGAATGACAAAAAAAGTAAAAGACGAAGGCGTTATCCTATCGGGCGGACAAAACCAAAAGCTGTTTCTGGCACGTGCACTGCATAAAAATGCACCGATATTAATACTTGACGAGCCGACAGCCGCACTAGACCCGATTGCAGAAAGTGAAATTTACGAGTCCTACCACGAGCTTACAAGCGCAAAGACCTCCATATTTATCTCACATAGGCTCGCAAGCACACGCTTTTGCGACAAGGTTATATTGCTGGAAGGCGGCAAAATTATCGAAAGCGGCACACACGATGAGCTAATAGCACTAGGTGGCGAATACGCAAAAATGTACGAAATACAGAGTCATTATTATCGGGAGGGAAGCCCACAATGAATCTAAAAAATCTGCGTAAATATTCCATTGATGCCATAAAAATAATACACAGCCTTGACAAATGGATGATACCTGTGAATCTGGTAAAATCGCTCTTTGTTGCTGCCGTGCCATTTGTGGTAATTGTCCTGTCGGCGGAAGTCATAAACAGGCTTATAGCTGGTGGCGGATTTGAAGACACTCTCATATTTGCCTTAATCAGCGTTGCCGCTATTTTCGCGCTCACTGCAATCGGCGATTATTTCACAAAGGTCAGAACCGTCAGACACAATCAATGTCTTCGCTTATACGACTTTGCTAAAAATGTAAAGGCGATGGAAATGGACTACGCAGAGCTTGAAAACCCTGCTATTAACGAGATAATAACTAAACTCAACAATCAGGAGAGAAACCTGGGATTTAGTTTTTCACTTTTGCTTGAAACGCTCGACGACATGACTGATAATATCTTCACAGCTTTGATTGCGCTGACATTTTTGATCCCGCTCTTAGTCGGAACAGACAGCTTGCCCGTCGTGTGGGTTGCCGTTTTTATAGTCGTATCAGTCGGTATCACATTTATAGCATCGGCTCTGCGTGCAAAATTTGACGATAACCAAAACAAAAAGATTATTGATGATAATTTTTGGCCTGATACGCTCCTTCAGTGGGAGGCAATATCGTTCGGTAACTACTTTACATATAAAGAGGGAAAAGATATTCGCATATACGGGTTTGCCGAGGTGATGAAGCGCAAATACAATGAAACCATGAAATTTTTCTTATCAAAAGCAGTTGTACGTGAATTTTCTATAAATCCGGGGCTCGTACACGGTGCCGTGGGAGCGGTGAGAGTCCTGATTTTGGGCGGAAGCTTTGCGTTCGTGGCGGCATTTATGACAGGCGAAACAAATCTCGGCAATGTCTTACTGCTTGCGGGAATGTTATATAACTTCACTCACGGCATCTCACGGACAATTTCATCTTCGTCTATTTTCTACACCATAGCAGAGGTTATGCAGCTCTATCTTGAATACATCAAAGTGCCCGAAAGCCTCTACAAAGGCTCTATTCCCATCGAAAAAAGAGACGACAACGAGTATGAAATTGAGTTTAAAAACGTTTCGTTCAAGTACCCCGGCAGCGATGCTTACGCCCTAAAAAATTTGAGTTTTAAGTTTAGTATAGGAAAACGCGTCGCCGTCGTAGGAATGAACGGCAGTGGTAAAACGACAATGATTAAGCTGCTTTGCAGACTTTTTGACCCGACAGAGGGTGAGATTACGCTAAACGGCGTTGATATAGCAAAGTATAATCTCGCTGAGTATCAAAGCATTTTTTCCGTTGTCTTTCAGGACTTTAAGCTCTTTTCCATGAAGCTGGGTCAAGTGCTTGCATCCGGCTCTGAATATGACTGCGAGAAGGCAACTCAATGCCTCAGCCGCGCAGGGCTTTCGATGCGTTTTTCCGAAATGCCCGACGGACTTGAAACCCCGCTTTACAAAGACTATGACGACGGCATAGATGTCTCAGGCGGCGAAGCTCAAAAGATAGCTCTGGCAAGGGCGCTTTACAAAGATTCTCCCATCGTAGTGCTGGACGAACCCACAGCCGCGCTAGACCCTATCTCCGAATTTGAAGTATACTCAAAATTCAATGAAATAGCAGAAGGTAAAACCACAATCTTCATCTCGCACCGCCTATCCTCATGCCGCTTCTGCCATGACATCGCAGTGTTCCACGAAGGCGAGTTGATACAGCGCGGCGAGCACGAGAAACTGCTTGCCGACGAGAGCGGTAAGTATTATCAGCTCTGGAGCGCACAAGCACAATATTACGACGGATGATACGTCTGCAAGAAAAACCATTTATTCCCACATAAACAGCTCACGGTACAGCGGCACCTCGGGAGCAATGCGAAATCGCCGCGGGAGCTCCATGCCTCTCAGTTGCGGGTATCTAGCCCACACCCTCTCCATCGTTCGCTTCGCCCACTCAATTTCATTACTTGGTGCATCTGCTTCTTCCAAGAAATCTCGATGAACCTCCCAAACCTGCATATGCCCCGCGCCTGTTGCCCAAAGATCACTCTCAGGCCAATAGAAATAGTTATCTGCATCGGTATGCCAGCGCCGCTCTGTAGGAGCAGTGTTATAGTTTTTATGCTCATGAAACAGTTTTGAATGGTACGCCTCGTGAACTATCACACCTGCAATAAACATAGGACTTCTCCGCATATGGTCTGCACCCATCCCTGCTGTCGGGCCATACACAAGCACATCGGAACGGACAGTGTCTGCCGGAATACCAATTACATCCATATAAGAAGAATAATCGCCGTGCACTCTTCCGGGGCGAATTTTATCAATATAGGTGGTCACCAGTTCATAATAATCCGGATAGCGGCGAATAATATCCAGTGCCTCCTCAATGCGCTGCACGAACTGACTGTCACCCTCAATCAAAATCTCACCTGTGTCCTTGCGTGTCCAAGACACGAGTGGCGGCTGTCTATCCACAATACTCACGATATCCGAAAACAATACATTGATGCTTTCGGTAATATTTTCTTTATCCGAATCAGTCAAAACACCCTCACTATCAATCAGCACTCTCAAAGACCTAAGTTCATTTATCAGTTCCGTCGCCTGTCCTTGTGTTACACTCACATTTGCATCCGCGTACAACTGAATCCGAGTATAGACATCATAGTAATCATAAAAAAACCAGCTATACATGATATTTTCGGTTTCGCGGACGGCGAGCGTAATAGCTGCGATGCCTTTAACTCTGCCTCTTTCTGAGTGAACACCGCTAAACAGAGCATCAAACTCACGAAAGTATTCCAGCTTACTTTCACGAGAAGATGCATATGCAAACGCCTCACGGTAGCCGACCAGTTCGTTTATTTGCGTAATCAAATCAGATAATAGAGAAACTCTGCTCTCAGGCGTAAAAATCAGAACTTGACTTTCCCTACCTTCGGGCAATTCCCTTGTCCGAGGCTCGAAGTCATGCGCTATACGCTCCGCTTCTTGATCTTCTTGTGAGAATAAGACCACACCTATGGTCAGTCCTATAAGCAAAACAGGCAGACATATATATAGTAACACTTTCTTGTTCATGATAAATGACCATTTCTAGCCGAACCTTATAAGCACCTTCAAAACGCCTTCTTCCCTGCTTTTTTCAAATGCTTCTATAGCCCTGTCGGCAGTATATATTTCGGAAATCATTGGTATAAAGTCAATTTTTGCCTTCTCCATCAATCGCAGTGCCGGCTCAAATGGCCCGCAACGCGAACCGAGCACTGTAATTTCATTGATAACGATTGGCGCAAGATTGAGTTCCTTTCCCGATGCAACCGTACTTTTGAGAACCAACACACCACGCGGGCGAACAAGTGCGAGTGCAGTTTCAAACCCCGAAACAGTACCTGTCGCCTCCACTACTGCATCCCAAGCCCTCTCGGTTTTGATCTCTTGCAGCAATGCTGTTTTTACACCCTGTAAGGATGCAATTTTCAGTTTACTTTGACTTAAACCAACAAGGGTTGTGTCAAAGTTCTGCACACATAGTGAGAGCGCTATTGTTGTTCCCAGCTTCCCGTCACCGAGCACCAAAACCTTATCACTCGGTTTGAGGTGAAGCTGCTCCACTATTTCGAGCGCAGCCGCAAGAGGCTCAACGAAAACAGCTTGCTCATCTGAGACAGTATCCGCAACCTCGTGCAGCACACCCAGCGGCGCAGTGAAATATTCGGCAAAACACCCGTCTTTTCCGGCTATTCCAAGCGTGCGCCTGTCGGGACAATGGCTTGAAAGCCCGCGAGCACACCAACTGCATTTACCGCAACCAAAATTAATTTCCGGCACAACACGCTTTCCGAGCAAGGAGCTGTCTGATGCGTTTATTTCCTCTACAACACCAATTGCTTCATGCCCCAATATGCCACTAAACCCTTTGTAACCTTTGGTAATCTCAATATCTGTATTACATATTCCGGCAAGCGTGACACGCACAAGCGCCTCCCCCTGCGCAGGAGTCGGCTTTTTATAATCTACAAGTTTAAGCTCCTTATCAAACACCAGTGCTTTCATTTTAATGAACCTTCCTTTCCTAGGCAATAATTATACATTAAGCAAACATGAATGTAAATTGTTGCTTTTTTGGTGGTAATCGTGCTATAATTTTGTATGAAACTAAGGGGGTGGTAAAAATTGGCACGTGAAAGTAGCTATGACACCCAAAAATTAATTGATGTAGTACTTGCTTTCAGTAGTGAGACAAAATACGAGAAGTTGCTGGATATCATTTTGACTAAAATGATGGAGCTCACCAACTCAGATGCCGGTACGCTGTACCTGGTTGAGGACAAAAAGCTACATTTTTGCATAATAAAAAACATCAGCTTAAACATCAACCGGTCGGCAGACGACGTCATTGACCTGCCGCCTATCATGCTTGATGGAGGAAGTATCGAAAACATCAGCGCATATGCCGCAATAAATAACGAAATCGTTGTAGTTGACGATGTTTACGAAAGCCAAAAATTCAACTTCGCCGGACCAAAAAACTATGATAAGCTCACAGGTTATCGGACACGCTCCATGCTTGTTTTACCTCTCACCAGCTACTGGAACGAGAAATCGGAAGTTATGGGAGTTATTCAGCTCCTAAATGCGCTTGACC
This sequence comes from Oscillospiraceae bacterium, assembly GCA_009786445.1. Lineage (GTDB taxonomy): Bacteria > Bacillota > Clostridia > Oscillospirales > Oscillospiraceae > WRMH01. Next base: position 24,072 of record WQTE01000019.1, read on the forward strand.
CGGAAACAGGTGAAGTCATCCCCTTCGGCGACATCTACAACCCGCCCACAATTCCCGCACTTGCAAACATCGCTTCAAACACGCTGGCAAACAACATGCATCTTAAAGATATCCGTATGTTGCTAAAGTCTTTTGCCGCAGTTATGGCAAGAGCTATTGACGAGAGATCGAAATATAACAGCAACCATACACAAAATGTGACTAATCTTTGCATCATGTTCGCTCAGTATCTAAGCCGCCGTTTTCCAAAAGATCATCACTATTATTTCGGCGAAAAGCGAATGGATGAACTTTCTCTTGCTGCAATGCTCCATGATATCGGAAAAATCGTCACACCGCTGAACATCATGGATAAGGCGGACAGACTGGGTTCAAAACTGCCCGTTGTACGTTGTCGATTTGAACTCAAAAAATACGAACTGGAAAATGATGCACTGAAAGGGAATATTACCAAGGAAGAATACGAAAACCAAAAAAGAGCTTTGGGCGATGCACTTTCACTCGTCGAATCGGTCACCACCGAAGGAGTGCTGAGTGAGTCGCAACTTCTCGGAATTCAACGTCTTGAAGGGCTCACGTACAGAAACTCCGAGGGTGAAATTTTCCCGTTGCTCGACTCGGGAGATATCGAAGCACTCTCCATTCGGCAGGGTACACTCACAGCCGGAGAGAGAGAAATAATGCAAGAACACGCCTCTGTGACTGCTCGGCTTTTGGACAGTATTGCATTTTGGAAATATTACGAAAATGTCCCACAGTGGGCACGCAACCACCATGAGTTTCTTGACGGCTCCGGATACCCAAAAGGTCTTTCCGCTGACTGTTTGTCCGTGGAGTCCTGCATCATCACCATCATGGATATTTTCGAGGCTATTACCGCCCACGACAGACCTTACAAGAAAGCCTTGCCCGTAGACGAAACTTTTGCCATACTGAAGGACATGGTTGAACACGGAAAATTACATGGAGAGCTTGTGGAGCTGTTCATAGAGAGCGGAGTGTGGAAAGAACTATGAATATAAAGGTTTACGGTTGCCGAGGTTCAGCCGTAGTGTCACGGACTTCTCGTTACGGCGGAAATACCTCTTGCATGAGTCTTGAATCAGGCGGAGAACGTCTTATCATCGATGCAGGTTCCGGTCTCTTGTTAATGGAAGATGATTTCGTAAAAAATCCTGATTATACTGTAAATATACTGCTAAGTCACCTGCACCTGGATCATATCATCGGACTTGCGACATTCGCTCCTGCGTGGAATCCTAATACCAAAATGCGTGTGTTTTCCCGCAGCCACGATGACCGACCGCTTGATGAGCAGGTTTTAGGCATGTTTTCCCCTCCATACTGGCCTGTGGTGATAAAAGACCATGCTTTTGCAAAGTGTGTCCCGATTGAGCCGGGAATCCCTTTTGAAGTTGGTACCTTTACAATCACGCCCTTTGATGCGATACACCCCGATAAAACTCTGGCATACCACATTACCGATGGACACAGCAGAGTCGTCTATCTGCTTGATAGCGAAGTGACACGTCAAAGTGTGCAGGAACACGAGCCTCTCATGCAGTACTGTCAGGGTGCAGACCTTGTCGTATTTGATGCCACATATACTCCCGAGGACTACGGAAAACGCAAGGGATGGGGACATTCAACGGTCGAGGAAGGTGTCTGTTTTGCAGAAAAATGGGGATGCCGCCGAATGCTTTTCTCACACTTTTGCCGAACATACAGTGATGAAGAAATAGATAACCTAAAAAAATATATTGATCTCGCAGACAGTCGATTCATATTCGCCTATGAAGGACTGGAGCTGGTTGTATGACAAAAATAAAAAAATACGTCAGCATCGCCGTGGCGGCATTTTTGCTGCTCATTTTCATTGCGGCAAACCCTTTGTGGATGCTGGAATACAGGGTGCGAGACATTGCATTGCAGCGGCCGGGTCTCTTGCACCCTGACATCATTGTTGTCGGAATTGACGAATTTACACTGGCGCAGTTCGGTACGTTCTGGCACTGGTCAAGGCCACGTGCGGCAGAAGCAATCAATATACTAAACAGTGACCCTGACGGTGCGCGCCCGGCAGTAATCGGGGTTGATATTCTCTTTTCGGAGCAAGGGCTTATTGAAGAACATGACCTCATGCTTGTCGATGCGGTCAGAGATTTTGACAATGTGGTCTTAGCATCCTCACTCGAAATCGGAGACGATCCTGAGCGAATGCTGCTTGATACGGTAATAGGATATAGGACACCATTTCCGGCACTGCTCCCCTACGTTTCGCACGGACTTGTGAACGGTATATTCGATCGGGACGGTTTTCTGCGCGATGCTCTGCTTTGGGAGAGATATCATGGCGAGAAGCTGTATTCGTTTCCCGTGGTGGTTGCGATGAAGTATCTCGGCATTACCGAACCGGACCCGTTTATACGTGAAAACGCAGAAATGTTCTTGCGCTATACGGGCGAGCCGGGCGATTTTTTCTGGTTTTCGTTTGCCGAAATTTTTGAGCCGGATTTTGACCCTTGGATTTTCGACGGTGCGATAGTCCTTATCGGTCCTTATGCCCTGGGTATGATGGATCACTATCCGGTACCGATACAGCATGGCACTCCGATGTACGGAGTCGAGATCCTTGCCAATGTAACTCAAGCCATTTTGGACGAAGCATTCAAGGTTCGGGCGCCTGCATGGGCTAACCATCTGGTTGTTGCGGCATTTATAGTTTTGGGTATGCTTGTCAGCGAGCTTGTAACACTGCGGCGAACGCTTATAATTTTCCCGGCGGCTGCGGTGGCTTACTACTTTTCTGCACTTGCAATTTTTAATCGGGGTGTAGTTCTCCCCTTGCTTATCCCGCCGTTAATGCTTGGGATTGTATTGCTTTATCAGTTTACATATCAATACCTCCTACAGGCTGCGGAAAAAAGCCGACTCCGCACTGTATTCGGCAAATACGTGGCACCTGAGCTTGTAAACACGCTGATTAAAAGCGGAGAGGCCGATGCCGATGCATCTGAACGTAAGAAACATATAGCGGTTATATTTGTCGATGTGCGCGGATTTACATCTATGACCGAAAATCTGCGGGACAGCCCCGAACATATTGTGCGGACACTGAATGCTTATCTGGAACTTACCTCTACGGCAGTATTTAATCACGGAGGCAGTGTGGATAAGTTCATAGGCGATGCTACAATGGCATTGTTTAACGGCTTTATGCCATTGGATGATTATGTGTATAAGGCAGTCTGCGCTGCATGGGAGATGACCCTTGGTGCCGAAAAGCTCAATCAGTCGCTGAAAGAACGCTTTGGGGTTGACCTCAGTTTTGGGATTGGAGTCCACTGCGGCGAGGCTATAGTCGGTAACCTAGGACCGAGTTTCCGCAAAGACTACACAGCTATAGGCGACACAGTAAATACGGCAGCCCGGCTCGAAGCCAATGCTGCGCCCTCGGAAGTGCTTATAAGCCGTGATATTTACGACTTACTCGGCGACCGCATAGAGGCAAAACCTATGGGTAAAATCCCGCTCAAAGGAAAAAGTGAGCCTATTGAAGTTTTTTCGTTAACAAATTTGACATTTATTACGTAGTTATGTTACTATAAACGTAATAGGAAAAAGTGCCGTTTATTGTGCAAATATGTGGAGGAAGGTATATTGAAAACTCGAAACAAAAGAATAATCACGGCAATACTGATTGTTTGCCTCTCGGGCGGTCTGGTCATCCCTGCCAGTGCCGCAGACTATGCTGCCCGGGTGATTTCAGTATTCAGGGCAGAAGGTGAAGTCAGTCTGCTCAGAGGAACCGCCCGTTCCGTCACTCCAAGAAGAGGTCAGAGGTTGAACGTTGACGACACCTTGCAAACAGGCGAGGACTCGTCCGTGCATCTGCGGATGGATAGGGAAACTATCCTTTTAATGGATCAAAATAGCCGTGTAACTGTGGAATCTGCCGGAAGACGTCTTTTGCTAAGTGTCGAAGAAGGCAAATCACTTGTACATGCAGAACCGCAAGCGGCGGGAAATACCCTTGAGACCCGTGTCGGCAACGTAGGACTCACCGTACGCGGAACCATGTTCACTATGGGACTACTCCCCAATAATAACACAAGCATAGCTATGCTCTCGGGCTACGGGGATGTTGACGATGTCACACTGTATGCGGGAAATGTTATGACCGTCGATGAATACGGCGAGCAAACAATTGAAGAACTGCGTTTAGAGGATTTGGATCCTTTTACCCTGCAAGCTGTGCATGATAACATGGATTATCTATTGGAGCTCGGCTCTTGGCTGACAGAGGATATGGTTCCGATGCTTGAATCACTTGTGAGCGAATTAGTCATAATAATTCGTCCTCCTGTTGCAGTAGCCACACCGGAGCAAGCTACTCCTCCGGAGGTCAACCCGCCATCCCCACCATGGGATGATTGGACACCGGAGCCACCTCCTCCCCCACCTGTTAACACACCACCGGTCGAAGCACCACCCCCGGCCGAAACACCGCCGTCGGCTGACACAACACCGCCTGACGATGCGGATTCGGGCAGCTCAGGTTCAGGTGGTTCAGGTTCCGGGAGCTCCAGACCACCTTGGTGGTGGGGATGGTGGAACAGACCAACGACCCCACCTGTCGATACGGCACCGGTAACTCCAAGCAAACCTCCAAATGTTGACGGGGTATACCAGATTAGCACCGTTGAACACTTAAAATACCTCGCGCAGAATGACTCTTTCAGCAACAACAAAACTTTTGTGCTTGTAAACGACGAGCCCCTCGTAATTAACTTTATGATTCCTAATTTCAACGGCACTTTTAACGGCAACGGCAGAGCCATAGAAGTTCGCCTGTGCAACACAGCTTCCAATAATAGTATAGCAGCCGATGCTGCTGCCGTCGGATTATTCGGCACAGTAACCGGAAAGATTCACGATTTATACTTAATAGCATATGTGAACACCGACCACAACAATGTAGGCGGTCTTGCTGGAATAAATACTGGCACAATCAGGAATGTCTCAGTTCTCACCGATGGCGGAATAACCGGTGGTGATAATGTTGGTGGATTGGTTGGAGTGAACAATGGCACAATAGAAGACGTAAGTGTATCAGGAATGCCACAGCCTGACATTGATGGCAACTTCCCTCAACCGGACGGTGACGGCAACTTAGCACCGGAAGCCGGAGAGATAGACGGCACGCATAATGTAGGCGGTGCGGTCGGAGTAAACAACGGTGTAATCCGGGGTGCTGACGTGTACGCAAACGTGACCAGTGCTTGCTCTAGCCCCAGCCCCGATTGCACAGGCGGTATATATGGTCGCAACAATAGCACAGCCGATAATGTTGACGGAACTTTCAGCGGTAAAGTAAACGGAGTTCCAACGGAAATTCTTGCTCCCTCTGACCCCGGCAGTTCCGTTCCAAGCGATCCCACTGACCCGGCTGACCCCCCTGTGATTTCTCACCCCTAAGCATCAGAAACCACGCTATCTCACAGCAAAAACATAATCATCAATACAGTCGCCGATTTTATCCAGTATTATATCATCTACTGTGTTATTAATCTCACCGTCTCTTACCCTTGCATATTGCAGGGGTAAGAACTGGCTGAGTAATGGCAGCGGTAATGAGCCTACGCTTTTTAAGTTCGATATGAGCGTATCCATAGAATCCTTTACAGCAGGCTCGGGCAGATAATACCGCGCCCTGTCGGAAAACCCGTAAGCCCTGTTGATTTTCAGCTTATGCTCATCACCATGATAGTGAGAAATCCAGTTGTCGGGCTTCTCAAGCATTACAGATTCAAGCACTTCCGAAAATCTGCTGAGTACCGCAGATTTCGTGAGTGCTATTTTTTCGATGTTTTCAAGTGCAAACAACGCCTCACGCAAGGCAAATGTAAGCGCAGGCCCAACCTTCAAAATGACAATGCCGTCTCGCACCAACGCTCGAAGTGCCGGGCGCGGCTGATAGTCCGTCGAGTGCCCCTCAAAAACAAAATCACTGTCTTTTAAAGCACTGCGTAGTTCTTTTGCTTTTTCACTGCAATAAACATCCACATCGTCCTCGCCAAATTCCACACCGGGCTGAACAACAACAGCCACCACCCGCTCCCACGCTTGGGTGAGCCCCGCACTCTCAAACGCACGAGAAAATGCAGAAATAGTCGCAGTGCAATCATCCTTTCCCGTCACGCTCAAAACCTCATGTTCCATAGCACCACCGGGGATTGGCACCTCGCTGCCCACGATGTAAACAGGGGCGACAGCATCAGGTACTTGCGTTTTTCTCTCGGCAAACGCTTTTTCAGCCACAGCACAGAGCCTCGCGCCACGCTCGGCTATTAACTCGTTAGAGAGCGGCACAGACTTATCATCGGAGCCAAGGCGCATACTGGTATCAATATGAATCTTCGTAAATCCGGCAAGCACATACTCTCTTACCAGAACTTCAGCTTTATCCATAGCCTCAGCCTCACTGAGCTTTGACCATGTAAGCGGTCCAAGATGGTCTCCGCCTAAAATGAGATTTGAAGTGTCAAAACTCTCACGTTTTGCAATCTCCTGACACCAAGCGTAAAACTCCTTCGGTGTCTGCCCCGTATAACCACCCTCCTGATTGACCTGATTTGCAGTAGCCTCAATCAGAGCAGGCAGATTTTCCCTCTTGCACCTACGCATTACAGCCCTGAGGACATATTCATTGGCACTACAATTAGCAAAAATCCCAATATGCTCCCCTGCCTTATGTTTTTCTATAATAGACTGAATTGAATACATTATTTCCCCCTATTATAACGAAATCCAAGGGTCAAGCCCTGTGGGTTTATCCGGGTCTGCACCGGTTTCTTTTGACTTGTAATATGCAATCATTTGGCACAAAACAATCAGCGGTATACCCCTTGTAATGTGTGACAAACCTTTACCAAAAGACGATACCCTGACACCCTCTTTGCTACTCGGCATATCTGAATATAGGGCAACATTTGCACCTTTTGCTACTAAATCTTTCAACAAATTATTTTCAAGCTCGCAACCTGTAGCAGAGGCAACAATAACAAGCGAATCCTTGCCGATAAGCACCATCGGCCCATGCCGGACATCCAGCACATGATGGAAACTCGACGGAAGCTGACAAACCTCCTTAAATACCAGAGCACCCTCCTCTGCGATACCTTCAAGCTCAGCATCTGCGAGAACAACAGCATGTGTCCAAGGCTCTTTCGCAATGACCTTTGAAAGCTTCTCAGCACTATTCATATACGCAGAGCCGTCTGAAATCACGAGGCTCAACTCATCAAGAATCGATTTATTACCCGTGAGCTTTGCAGCCATAAATACTGCCATAAAGTAAGCGTTAGTCACACAACGAGTCTGACACACACTCTCATCAAACGCCCAAGGCGTAGAAAGAACCAAGTCGCTCCTCTCCCCAAGCGGCGTATCATCAGCGCAAACAAGCGATGCGACTTTTGGCTTACACCCCAACTCTTTCAAAGAATCGAGCACCATGATAAGCTCACTGGTCTTACCCGAGCGAGAAATAAACACAAGCGCACTGCCATCAAGCAGCTTTTTATAACGCTCGGCATGAAGCAGAATATCCCCTGCGGCAAGAGCCAAAGCCGAAGCATCCGTGTGCATATTCCAAATCATAGCAAAAGACTTAGCATTAGAATAACTGGAACCGCACCCGACAAAAACAATGCGGGAGACACCCTCAAAAAACGACTCAACATCTCCCCACTTGCCCTCCAAATAATCTGTGGTCTTCCCAAGTGAAGAAAAAGTATCCTGCATCTCCTTATAAGTTAAAGCCATAATATTTCCTCCTAAAAATAAATAAAAATCACTTACTCGCCTAGTTGTATTCTAACAGATGTAGAGCGGTTTCAGCAAGTCAATACTCCGAATAAATCAACAGACCAAGCCAAAAGTGGATGATTTGTGGAGTCTTTTTTGCTTAAGCAGTGGCGCAATGCTCTCTGGCTCGCAAAAAAGCGGAATAAATTATCCATTTTTG
>WQTE01000020.1 GCA_009786445.1 Oscillospiraceae bacterium
ATTATTGCTCCGTACATTGACCCGAACGTGGCAAATATGCTCAGAGCTTACGACCTCGGCTCTTTCATGCTCTTTGGATGGGGCGCAGTACCGGAAGGTTTGCCGGTTATCCCGGTAGACGAAGTGTTTGCACATAATATGTCGCCACTTATGCTCGGAGCAATGACTCCGGACGAATACATAGCCAGGCAAGAAGAAGTAGCTGCTATTATCCGTGATGCCCGATAATTTTCAGTTCGGCTATGGTGTGACATGATTTATTGTGATATAGTATAGTCGAGTGAGGGGGTGTCGTATAGTCCTGTTTATGGATGACGGCATCCCCTTGCCGCATAGTATATCATGTATCTGATTTTATCGCATCAGAAAGGAGCAAGCCATGCTTATGAGAACAAGAAAGCTGAAAACACTACCGTATGGTTTTATTTGTATATGTGTCTTGCCTGCTGTAATTGGGGTATCTATATTTACTTTGTACCCTCTTGCACAGTCATTAATTATGTCATTTTTCAACACAACCAATCTGGCACTTGGCCTAGGTGACTTTATAGGCATTGATAATTATGTCCGCATGTTCACTGCGGATAATCATTTTAGAACCGCACTATTTAACACCTTACGATTGATGGCAGTGGTTCCTGTGGTGACAGTCTTTTTGTCATTAGTTTTTGCGTTTGCCCTAACACAATCAAAATTAAAGGAAAAGGGATTTTACAGAGTTGTATTCTTTTTCCCGAGCATACTCTCACTAGTAGTTATAGCTGCTGTATGGTCAGCACTGCTGGGGCCTACAAGCAGGGACCCCTTTAACCGTCTTATAGGTTTTTTTGGCGCAGACTCTGTAATGTGGCTCGGCGACGGGCGATTTGCATTATGGGCAATTGCTATAGTAATGATATGGCAGGCTGTCGGATATTATATGGTGCTGCTCATGTCGTCAGTTGATTCTATCAACAAAGAAATATATGAAGCGGCGGAGCTTGACGGAGCGACAGGGGTCACAAAGCTGTTTCGCATAACAATGCCATTAATCAAAGATCAGATAGGAATTTGTTATGTGCTGGCAATATCAGGCACAATGGCAATAAGCTTTACTTTGGCTTTTATTATGACGAGCTTCGGTCCCGGCACATCTACTCTAGTCTTGCTCGGGCATATTTTCAATACAGGCTTCAGGGCGGCTGCATTTGGCTATGCCATGGCTATAGTCGTTTTCTCAATAGTCTTAGCCTTAACGCTTTCAGTCATCTCAAGAAAACTGTCATATAAGCCCGGTGAATAGAGAAGAGGTGTGGTATTACTATGAATAATGATTCTTTAAAATTGTTTTTCGGGCGATGGGCGCTGCGAATTCTATTGCTGATATACACCATGATTACGTTGTATCCGCTGATTTGGAATATAATGAATTCATTTAGAACCAACTTTGAAATTCTTATGGACAGATCCGCTCTTCCCACGCATTTTGCATGGGAAAACTACCAAAGGGCATGGGAAGCAGCCAATATGGGCGCATATTTAGGCAATTCAGTATTTGTCGTGCTATTAAGCCTTTCAATACTGCTGATACTTGTTATTCCCTGTGCTCACGCACTTTCCAGATTTAAGTTTTTTGGACATAGAGCCATAGAGGTAGTTTTCATTGTTTGTCTGTTCATAACATCTATATACATACTTATCCCTCTATATGTTTTACTTCACAATCTGAATATGCTGGACAATCTGTGGGCGCTGAGCCTTATATATGCCATTTCTGGTGTTCCTTTTTCAACATTTCTCTTGGCAGGATACATGCGTACCATATCAAACACCTATGTAGAAGCGGCGCGGATTGATGGGGCAAACAACCTCATGATTATGCTCCGCATAGTTGTGCCGCTTGCTAAACCGGGAATCATAACAGTCTGTATGCTCAATGCTATGGGCTTTTGGAACGAGCTGTTTCTTGCAATGGTCATTCTAAGAAATCCCGCGCTCCACACACTACCTGTCGGTGTGGCAAATCTTTTTGAAGTGCAGCAAAGAATGACTGACTGGGGTGCCCTATATGCAGCACTAATTGTTGTACTTGTACCAACAGTCATAATATACATTATTGGGCAAAAATATCTTATTGGTTCATTTAACATGGGAGGTGTAAAGGAATAGTGAAAGGCAGAGTTACTATACCCACAGACACAGATGTCATAAGTGAAACATTAGCTGTAATGAAAAAATGGGGGGGCGATGCTCTCAGAGATTGTGATGGCACAGTGTTCCCGGCTGAGCTTAGCGAGAGCGGCGCTAAAATATATGCAACGTACTACACTACACGCAAGGATAACATCTGGGCGGATGCAAACCCTGACGAGATACAGCAGTGTTATATTATGACAGGATTTTACACTACGGAGCAAAAGTCCAACCTTAGTATAACTCTTTTGAGCGGAATCAGTGACCGACTCATGAAAGTCAACGATTTTGATGATATCACCAGATGGTGGGAGGTCGTTGACAGAACCACCGGAGAGGTTGTTTGTCCGAAGGGTTGGAGTTACGCTGATAATGTCGTCACGATTTTAGATGCTAAACCATTTCATGAATACACAGTTAGCTTTTTGGCATACTTAATATGGGATCCGGTCAATATGTATAACGCCGTCATAAATGATTGGCAGTGCCATGAACCTGAAAAAACCTTTGACATACGCCAGCCGAAAACTAAGGAATATTCCATGAAGCGGTTACGCAAATTTTTAACAGACCATCCTTATGTGGACGTGGTCAGGTTTACGACATTTTTCCATCAGTTTACGTTAGTTTTCGATGAAATGAAACGACAAAAGTATGTAGACTGGTATGGATATACAGCTTCGATAAGTCCGTATATTTTAGAGCAGTTTGAAAAAGAAATGGGTTACACGTTTCGTCCGGAGTATATTATTGACCAGGGTTACTATAACAACCAGTATCGCATACCGTCCAAGGAATACCAAGACTTCATGGCGTTTCAGCGGCGGGAAGTTGCTGCTTTAGCAAAAGAAATGGTTGATATTTGCCATGAATTCGGAAAAGAAGCCATGATGTTTTTGGGCGACCATTTCATAGGAACAGAGCCTTATATGGAAGAATTTGCAACCATAGGCCTTGATGCAGTGGTCGGGAGTATAGGCAATGGAGCCACAACACGGCTTATTACCGATATTAAGGGCGTAAAGTATACAGAGGGAAGGTTTTTGCCATATTTCTTTCCGGACACTTTTTACGACGGAGGCGACCCTGTCAAAGAAGCGAGGGAAAACTGGCTCACAGCGCGCAGGGCAATCATGAGAAACCCCATTGACCGAATGGGTTATGGGGGATATCTAAAACTCGCATTGGATTTTCCTGAGTTTGTTGACTATGTAGCAGAGGTTTGTGATGAGTTTAGAGAGATTTATGAAAATGTAAAAGGAGCAGGACAAAATGGTTTTGCACAGCCCTATTCGTTTGCCAAAGTAGCAGTTTTGAATGCGTGGGGTAAAATGCGCTCTTGGGGGTTGCATATGGTTCACCATGCGCTGTATCAAAAGCAAAACTATAGTTATGCAGGCGTTATTGAAGTGTTATCAGGTGCTCCGGTGGACGTAAGCTTCATTAGTTTTGACGATATTTTAAAAGACCCGGAGATACTCACAAAGCTCGATGTCATAGTTAATGTAGGAGATGCTGACACTGCGCATTCAGGCGGAGATTACTGGAAGGATGAGCGGATTATTACGGCGATACGTGGCTTTATAGCAAATGGCGGCGGATTTATAGGAGTTGGAGAGCCTTCGGGTCACAGGTGGCAAGGCCGCACACTACAGCTCGCCTCTGCGCTGGGTGTTGAAAAAGAAAATGGATTCACATTGGGTTATGATAAATATAACTGGGGTGAAGTTCCGCATTTCATTGTAGACGGTATTGTGCCGGCGGATATTGACTTCGGAGAGGGCTCAAAAGGCATCTTTGCATTTGAAGGTACTCAAGTATTGGCTGAAAGAGATAAGGAAGTTCAGCTTGCTGTCAATGAATATTTCGGAGGGAGATGCATCTACATCGGAGGGTTGCCGTACAGTCCCCAAAATGCGAGGCTGTTTATGAAAGCAATTTTGTGGAGCATTCGTAGAGAGGATGGCTTAAATATCTGGAGCACCTCAAATGTTAACGTTGACGTTCATTACTATCCTCACAGTAATAAATATTGCGTTTGCAACAATTCTTACGAGAATCAAGAAGCTACTGTATACACAAACGAAAGCTCTTTTGAAGCAAAGCTTAAAGGCGGAGAGTTATGTTGGTTTGATGTGTAAAGATGGCACAATTAAGACTTTGCGTTAACAGTGCAGAGCCGCACCTACCGCCGGGGAATGCGGATCAAAACCCTGAGAACCATCCTGTAAAGCTGCCTTCGGGAAAGCGGCAACTCGCCGACAACCCATTCCTCAATTACTCCCACAACTCCCGATACGGCAAACATAGCTTCAACAACATCAAACACATATGAGTATAGTTCCGGCGGTTGAGCCAATACTTTCTTATTGAACGCCTTTTTTATACTTGCAAACACCTGTCCTTTGTTTTCCTGTCTAGTAAGAAGCATAAAGATATCGCGATTTTCATCTACATATCGGGTCATACCGTCTACAAATTTTATCAAATTCTTGGGATCTGAACTTGGATATGCTTCATCAAACAATCTGACCAGATCGTCGCACAGCTCGCTCTCAATGGAATCGTACAGATCGAACACATCCTTGTAATGTAAATAAAAAGTACCTCTGCCGAGGTCTGACAACCTCGTTATTTCTGCCACAGTTATTTGCCCGACACCCTTGTTTTGCAGAAGTGTCAGAAAAGTCTCTCTTATAGCCCGTCTGGTTCTTGCCGCTCTTCTATCCATAAAAATGACCATGCCTTTCTTTGTAATACGTTATTCCCTTTTGAACAATATTGATATTCTGTTCAGTAATGCACATTCTGAGGCAAATCGATTATTGTACTTTAAGCCCAGCTAGACTATTATAATAATGCACAAATGTTCAATAATCAACTATTGTTTATGATAAGGGAGAAAATTAGTTATGAATATACTGCTGGTCTATCCGGAAAGTCCCGTCACATTTTGGAGCTTCAAACACGCACTGAACTTTATAGGAAAAAAAGCAAACGTACCTCCGCTCGGAATATTGACCGTTGCGGCAATGCTGCCGAGTGAGTGGAACATGAAGCTGGTAGACATGAATGTTCGGCGGCTGAAAAACAAAGATATCTCATGGGCTGATTATGTGTTTATCAGTGCGATGAATATACAAAAAAAGTCAACAAGGGAAGTTGTTGACCGCTGCAAAAAACTTGGAGTAAAGACCGTCGGCGGCGGACCGCTTTTTGCAGGAGATTTTGAAGAGTTCGACGACATTGACCATCTGCTTCTACACGAGGGCGAAGTTTGTGTGCCGAAATTCCTTGCAGATTTGGAAGCAGGCACACCAAAGCACATATACGACTGGGAAAGATACCCCTCACTTACGGAAACACCTATTCCGCGATGGGATCTTGCAGAGCCTAAAAAATATGCGATGCTCAGTATCCAGTATTCCAGAGGCTGCCCGTTTAACTGCGAGTTTTGCAATGTAGTTTCACTCTTTGGACATTCACCTCGCACAAAAACCTGTGACCAGGTTATCGGAGAGCTTGACACTATCTATAACCTGGGATGGCGCGGCGGTATTTTCTTTGTAGACGACAACTTTATAGGCAATAAAAACAAACTTAAAAACGAAGTCCTGCCACAGATAATAGACTGGATGAAAGAGAGAAATCATCCCTTTACATTCTTCACCGAAGTGTCGATAAACATTGCCGACGATGAGGAACTGCTGAAGCTCATGGGAGATGCGGGTTTTGACAATATTTTCGTCGGAATCGAAACAGTTGACGAGGACAGTCTTGCCGAGTGTAACAAAATGCAAAACAAAAACAGAGACCTGATAGGCAATGTCAAACGTATACAAAACTACGGGATGCAGGTCAGCGGCGGGNTTATACTTGGCTTTGATAATGATAAGGCTTCATCTTTTGCAAGCATGGTGAACTTCATTCAAAACAGCGGAATAGTTACAGCAATGGTCGGAGTTCTGACTGCCCTTAAAGGAACGAAGCTGTTTGACCGCATGGAAAAGGAAGGGCGTTTACTCGGTGGGACTTCAGAATCCAATATGGACATAAACTTCGCAACTAAAATGCCTATAAAAGACTTGATGGATGGCTACAAGCGCGTAGTACAATCTATTTACTCTCCGAAAAATTACTACAAGCGTGTCAAACTTTTCCTTAAAACCTACAAACCAAATGAGCATGGCATACAGAAACTTACGGCAAGCTATATAGGTGCATTTTTCAAAGCGTGTTTTAAGCTGGGTATCGCTTCAAAAGGACGATGGCAGTATTGGAAACTCTTGGGCTGGTCGCTCCTTAGAAAGCCTAAAGCCTTTGTCATGGCGGTGAAACTATCTGTCTACGGCTACCACTTCAGAAAATGTATGGCAGAGACGGCGATAAATGTACGAAATTAATTTTATATCCAGCGAGGTACAAATTTCCTATGCAACAAAAAAACTTACTTGAAAGGTTGGTATCAATACGCCCAACCTCCGGCCAAATCAACTGGCAAGCTCTGGAATTCTACGCCTTTATTCACTACGGTGTAAATACATATACCGACATGGAATGGGGTAGCGGCAAAGAATCTCCTGCAATTTTCAATCCCACTGCACTTGATACCGACAAGTGGTGTGAGCACCTAAAAAGTGCGAACATGACTGCCGTAATCATTACAGCCAAGCACCACGACGGATTCTGCCTGTTCGATTCAAAATACACAAACCATACCGTTATGCACTCGCCTTACGGCAAGGATATAGTGGCTGAACTTGCTGAGTCCTGTCGCAACTACGGCTTGAAGCTTGGCGTTTATCTCTCTCCGTGGGATCAACACGACCACAGGTACGGCACGGGGGATGAGTACAACGATTTTTTCTGCAATCAGCTCACAGAGCTTATGACAAACTACGGCGAACTGTTCTGCTTGTGGTTTGACGGAGCGTGCGGCGAAGGTCCTAACGGAAAGATTCAGGCGTACGATTGGGAGCGGTATTTTGCACTTATACGCAAAATTATGCCAAATGCAGTAATTGCAAGCATGGGCCCCGATGTGCGCTGGTGCGGCAATGAAGCGGGAGTATGCCGTGAGAGCGAGTTTTCAGTAGTGCCGATGGCAATGTCCGACATAAAGCTGATACAGGATATGTCGCAAAAAGAGGACAGCCCTGATTTTGCCTCCATCGTACATGATCGTTGTGTAGAAGATATTGGTAGCCGCGAAGCTCTAAAGGACGTAGCGGAGCTTTGTTGGTATCCTGCCGAGGTGGACTATTCCATCCGCCCCGGCTGGTTTTATCACGCATCTGAAGACGACAAAGTTCACAGCCTTGAGCGACTTAAAACGGTTTATCTGAAATCAGTGGGCGGTAATGCAGCATTATTGCTGAATATTCCACCTAATCGTGCCGGGCTGATTCACGCAAATGATGCGAAAAGGATTGCAGAGCTTGGTGATTGGATTCGGGCGAGTTTTAGCGTAAATTTGCTCGAGAATGCTGTATTTACAGCTTCCGACACTGAGGTCGGATATTGTGCAGAAAATATAAATAAAGGCACTTGGAAATCCTTGGAGGATTCCCAAAAACCTTGGGTGGAGGCTGTGACAGAAACACCTGTGTCACCTAAATATCTGGTGTTGCAGGAAGATATTTCGCATAGTCAACGTATTGAAAGATTTACATTATCTTGCCTAGAAAACGGCAACTGGACACAGGTCTGCACAGATACCATCGTGGGTTACAAGCGTATCTGTATGATTGAAAAGACATTTACATCAGATAAATGGAAGATTGAAATCACTTCCTGCCGGCTCGGCGCGACATTAAAGAGCTTTATGTTGTTTTAATGCATTTCACAAGATATTCCTGACCGAATCCCGAATCACAAGTTGAGGCGCAAATAAATGCCTGACTGTGTGATTCGGGTTTTCAATAAGCTCTAATACAGACTCGGCGGCAAGTTTTCCTATTTCCCGGCTCGGATGGTCTATTGTAGTGATTTGAGGTTCGGTTTCTGTTGCCAACCGAACGTTATCAAAGCTGACAAGGGATAAGTCCTCGGGAATTCTTATTTTCATTTTTTTTGATGCCTTAAGCAGCTCGTTTGCTATTTTGTCATTGTAACACAAAATAGCAGTGCAGCCTGCCAATTTTTCCGCAAGCATCGGGAGTTGCTCATCGGAAAAAAGCTTCACCGGGTCGCAGTTATGATCTGAATACCATATTATTAAATTATCATCAAGAATCAAGTCCTGCTCATATAAAGTGTTTACAAAACCTTCATATCGTAGATCTCCTTGGCTGGCATCATATTTGAAAATGCCTCCGATTTTTCTATGGCCTTGTGATATCAGATAGCGAGTAGCTTTTCTGGCTCCCTCTATATCGTCATTTACGATATAGTTGCACTCTAAGCTCGGATAGTAGGTGTTCACGAAAATAACTGGGATAGCTCTACTTGCAAACTCCCTGTAAAACTCAAAGTTAGGACTCGCCAAGGCTGATTTTGTAGCCTCTACGATGAGCCCATCCACTTTTGCGGTAAGCATTGATAAGAGCTGGCCCCTTTCAACATGAATCCTATTATGCGTAAGTGCGAAAGTAAATAGGTGATTTCCTGCCGCCAGAACCTGCTCTATGCCTGACATTGTTTCATGAAAGATATAATCATCAGCAAAAGCAAGCAAAACACCAATATTCTTTCTTGTTGCATAAGACCCGCTGCTGGCGTAGGTGCCACTGCCTTTTTTGCGTATAACATCACCATCTTTTTCCAGCACGGAGATGGCTGCACGAATCGTGTGCCGGCTGACATTGTATTTTTTACTTAAGTCATGCTCTCCGCTAATCCTTTTCCCCAACACGAAGGTGCCATTTTTGATTTCTTGCCGAATTTGCTCCGCAACCTCTAAATATTTTGGCGTTTTATGAAACATTTAACCCCTCCGTTGCAGCTTTGAACTGATAGCGAAATTTAATTATAGCACACTATATTCAATAAAACACAAAAATTTAGTTTGTTTTTGTGGGAGATATAAGCATATATATAAACGTTATTAAATTTATTGACTTTTCGCCGAAATTGTTGTACCTTTAGCATAATAACCATACAACTTTTTGTAAATTTTAAGAGAAATGTGGAATTTTCCATACAAATTTGAGCAAGTTGTCCGCACTGAGTATAGCTATCTAAACCTATACCCCTACAGAGAATGAGGATTAACTGTGAAAAAGACACTTAGGCGAGTTTGGGCACAGCGATATATATACATTCTTTTCTTCCCGGCCGTAATATTTCTGGTCCTTTTTGCTTATGCACCTATGTTCAACCTGCAAACGGGCGGCATCTTGATGGCGTTTACCCGTTTTTCGATGCGTGCCTCCAACTTTTTTGAGCTGGAGTGGGTAGGCTTCCATTGGTTCAATGTTTTATTTAACAGGCCTGATTTCTTAAATGCATTTTTTAATACGTTACTTATCAGCTTTGGCAGACTCCTGATTGAATTTCCCGTGCCGATAGTTTTAGCTATAGTCATGAATGAAGTCAGACGCAATGCTCCAAAACGGATTTTTCAGACCATCTTCACTTTCCCGAATTTCTTGTCCTGGGTGTTAATCTACGCAGTTTTGCAAGACTTATTTCAGTTCACGGGGGCAATAAATGCGGTTCGGGGGTTACTAGGGTTAGACCCGGTCTTATTTTTATCCCACAGTTCATCAGCTCTTAATTACGGGCTCATATTCGGCTCAAGTATATGGAGAGGTGCAGGATGGGGTGCGATTATATATATGGCAAGTATTACGGGTATTGACCCTTCCTTGTATGAAGCTGCCAAGGTGGACGGGGCTAATCGCTGGCACTGCATAAGGCATGTAACTTGGCCGGGAATTAAACCGACGGTTGTAGTGTTGCTGGTTTTGGCTGTCGGCAATGCTATGGCGGGTGGTTTTGACCAAATATTCCAGTTCATAAATGCCGTAAACAGACCTACTCTCGAAATTATCGATACTTATGTGTTCAGCTTCGCATTTGGGCAGGGCGGTATGAATCAATCTTTTGCGGCAGCAGCAGGGCTGTTCCAAGCTGTCATAAACTTCTTGCTGTTGCTTTCAGCCAATAAGATGATGAAATTGCTCGGGACAGACGGATTGTTTTAAGGGAGAATAAAATGAGGCACGAAAGAACTATAGGGGGCACAATTGCAAATATATGTATATACACGTTCTTGTCTTTATTTGCTTTGTCTATTATTTTTCCGTTTTACAACATGGTAATCCTTTCTTTATCAACCTTTGCAGATGCGGCAACAACAAGGTTTGTGCCGCTTCCCGCAAATCTTACCTTTGAAAACTATGAGCGTATTTTTGCAGACCCGCAGATTCTTACTTCGTTTTGGATATCTTTTCAGAATGTAGTTTTCGGAACATCCATGGCGCTTGTCATAACTGTATTTACAGCATATGCGCTTTCGAGAAGAAACTTGCCCGGCAGGAAGTTTATGTTTTATTTCATGGTAATAACAATGTTTTTCAGTGCCGGTCTCGTTCCATGGTACTTGGTCATGGTAAATCTAGGTTTTGTGAATAATTTCTGGGTTATGACAGTTCCCGGGATTTTATCGACGTTCAATGTGATTTTAGTACGAAATTATTTTATGTCTTTACCCGAATCAATTGAAGAGTCCGCAAGAATAGATGGTGCAGGGGAGTTCATAATTATGTGGCGGATCATTGTGCCCCTCTCCATGCCTATTATGGCGACTGTTGCATTGTTTTATGCAGTTGGATTTTGGAACTCGTGGTTTAATGCGATGATTTTCATACAGGACAGATCCATGATACCCATAGCACTGGTTCTGAGAAGGCTTGTAATAGAAAACAGTATGACTATTAATGACCCCATGGGCTTGGCAGTTGCGGCACAACTGGTGCATAGTCGGGCTTTGGAACTTGCGACCGTAACCGTGGCTACAATTCCGATTTTATTGGTATACCCGTTTTTGCAGCGCTATTTTACAAAAGGCATCATCCTTGGCGCAGTAAAAGCGTAAGTATATAAATTTACTTTTTGGAGGAATATAAATGAAAAAGAAATTAATCTCACTGCTGTGCCTATTGCTGGTTTTTAGCATGGTTTCCGCATGTGCTCCTGCCGCTGACTATGATGGTGGAGCTGTCGGTGATGCAGCAACCGAACAGCCGGATTCGGGAGCGCCTGATGCTCTTCCGGAGACACCCTCCGCAGCAGACGGCGAAAGCCGTTGGGGCGAACCGATTACTGTCTCCGTTTCAATTTGGGAAGGAAGTCTGTCCTTTGGCACGGAACCCTGCGCACTATACTCATACATAATTGAGCGTTTTGGGCTCAAGTTTGATCCGATAGATATAGATTGGGGCAATATGTACGAATTGCCGCTTCTCTGGGCAGCCGCAGACAACCTCCCTGATATTGTTGGTGGGTTTGACTTAGGCCGGGCTACAATGATTGATTGGGCAGATGCCGGACTTATAAGATCTCTGCCATCCGATCTGTCACGGTGGCCGACCCTTGAGTCATGGATGAACACAGCCTTTCTTGCTCAGCATACATACAATGAGCAAAACTGGTTGCTTCCAAGACCGGACACTCTTGAGCCAATGATGGAAATAACTTCTCTTGCCAGAGGGATAGTAAACCGCCGAGATTGGCGTGAGCAACTGGGTATCCCGGTACCTGAAACCATGGATGATCTCATGGATATGTGGCAAGCCTTTTCGGATAACAGTGCTGACCTGCCCGGAGCCGCTGACACAGTGTTCGGTGTACTCCCTGCACTCCCTACATTTATACTCGACGGGAGCATTACAGGTTATGGCTCCACTGTGGCATCGTGGTCCAGATTACCTAATGGGGATATGATTATTCCCGCATTTGAAGAACCTGCATCCAAGCTTTTATTCTTTTGGAGAGAAGCTTTCAACAGAGGAATAATGGATCCTGATTTCATAACAAACGTCGGATTTATGGATATGCAAGCTTTTGCGCAGGGCAGAGCCGGCACAGTGCTCAGGCAGGTCGTTCCGATACACTTAAACAACATACATAATCATTGGCTGGAGTTTCAGCCCGGCATTGATTTTGCTTCCGCAATTGAAATTTTGCAATCCCCCGAAGTGCCCGGAACCACACCTGTATATCTCAGTGGTGCAGGGTTCTGGAGCAGCACAGTTTTTAGCGACAGATTGAGCGATGAAGTTCTTGAGAGAGTTTTGTATTTCTTCGACTGGGCATTTTCGGAAGAAGGTACTTTTACGCTCATGTTTGGCTTTGAGGGTCAGGATTGGGAAATGGTTGACGGCGAAGTCAGGATGCTTACAGATATTAATCCCGATACTGACATGCACTTTAATGCACGTGACCTTTACACGTTTGCCGGAGGCGGGATGTTTGACCTTGCCAACTGGCCGGGCGACGTAGTACAATGGTTCACACCGGTTATACCTCAAGCCGTGCGCGAGATGGCTTGGGAAAATCGTAATCGTGTAATTGTACCCGGCAGAGAGTATACATGGAGGCATGCGCAAGTAGGAGCATTTCTTGTTCCCGAGGTGCTGGAAATGGGTCTCCCATCGGCAGTAGACGAGTGGATATCCGTTTTAACAGACACATCCGCAACAACAGATGCTGAGCTTTGGCAACAACTGCAAAACCGCATAAACGCAGCAGGATATGAGCGTGCCAAGGATTTAATGACCGCAGCGGTGGCTGAGTTACTGGATTAATATTCTGCATACGCAACTTTGCACGAGGTTGCGGCAGCTTTAATGTCCATTGAAATTTTATGGGGCTGTAGCAAAACACAAACTTTGTCATTTTGATAGCACAAAGCGACCGAGGAGCTTTTCCAAAAAGCATTTTCCGGGCAAAATTCTAAGCTATGTAAAAAAAAGACAAGTGCCGAGTGTTTTGTTACAGCCGCCGTTAGATAGTGCGGATACGAGTTGAAATGCACGTATCAGCCATTTACGCCCGATTTCATCCCTTTAAGAAGCTTAGCCTATACTGCTTAGGCGATATACCTTTTAGGCGTTTAAACGTCGCTATAAAGTGGCTGGCATCGGAAAATCCTGTTGCCTGGGCTATTTGAGTTACGCTGTTATCGGTGCTCAGCAGCAAACTGTCCGCCTCTTCGACCCGCAAATACCTGATATATTCATTTACCGTGCTTCCCGTGAGTCGCTTGAAGAGTTTTGCCATGTTGCTATAACTCATATGGCATACTTCGGCAAGTTCTGTTATGCTGATATTTTCTCGAAAATGGTCTCCCAGGAACATAAACAAGCCCAATAGTTCATGAGAATGTTTGCCATGCTCCTGATTTATCTCAAAAACCCGAATCCCATGATTGTGCGCCCATAATCTGATTATTGCCAGATAAAGTCTTATCAACATAAAGGAAATCGCCTGTGGGCGATGTATGTCGTGGCTCTTTTCTTCGTCGATGAGTTCAGTCATTATTTTTGCAAGACCTGTTTTTAACATAGTGCTATGCTTTATAATCTGGTGCGCGGGCGGCATCTTCGCAAAATATGGTACGACATACTTTGCAAGCAACGCATCTTGCCTTCTCGGATAGTATACCGACACCGGCATAAGCATGACTAAGTATTCAAATGGTTCGTCGTTAAGCTTATATACGGCATGTATATCTTTTGGGTTAAACCATATAAGTTCGCCGTTCCGCAAAGTTAACTCCTTGCCATTTAACAGCACTCGTATGCTTCCGCTGAGCATATAAATGCCCTCAATGTGGTAATGCCAGTGCGCCGGTACGGGATATGGCGTTTCTTGGCTGGAGTTATAAAAAATATCCGCAACTTCTAAATCACTATCTTCCGACTCAAATAAAGACACATCCATAAAATAGTTGCCCTCCCGGTTCTATAATATGTTTTGCAGTTTCATCACCTTTGGCAAGCTCAAACTGTTTGTCTTGTTGCAAGAAATTTCTCAACATGCTGTGTAGCTAACATACATAAATACACAATATTTTTGTTCAGAATATATGTGTTTTACATAAACACTGATAGAATCATTATATTTTTGTATATATCCATTATATACCTATAGCATGAAATTTACTACAATAAATTTATTACGAGTTTGTTAAATCAAACTAAAACAAAAATAACAAAGGAGGAGAATAACAAATGAAAAAGATTTTTCGTATTCTTACGTTGATGATGGCAGTAATATTTCTCGTTGCGGCATGTGCGCCTGCCGTTGCCCCCCCTGCGGATTCCGTGCCCGAAAATGGCGAGGATGTACCTTCGCCGCCTTTTGATGGTGATATTTGGTTTTCGCCGATGCCCGAACCTATTACTATAAGAGTGGGTGCCGGCTTCGGTGTTCCTGAGGGCGCTGTGCCCCCCGGGACCACGCTTGAAAACATGATGCTCAACGAGCTTCTCGCCGATATGTTCAACATTCACCTGGAATGGATGTGGGCAGTGCCGGGCGAACAAGCAGACGAAAGGCTTCAGCTCGCTCTTGCAACAGGAGATGTTCCCGACATCATATCCCTGAGCGAAAGTATTGACTTTTTTGAGCTCGCAGGATTTGACCAGCTTCGTGATTTGCGCCCTGCTATGGACAGATATCTGCTACCTGAAATCAGGGAAATGTATAGGTATTTCAACGATGTGCCCCTTGATATCTCCACAGTAAACGGAAATCTGCTTGCAATCCCCCATGTTGTAGATTCATTTCAAGGCATGCCGCTTATTTGGTATCGCTATGACTGGATGACAGCGCTTGGTATTTCCCAGCCCACAAACATGGATGAGTTTCAGGCTATGTTGCAAGCCTTTGCAGACAATCAAATGGGCGGACCGAACACCGTGCCGCTCAGCATGCAGGGCAACGAGCCTGTTTCCTGGGCACCTGATGCCAGAGCAATATTCCAAGGCTACGGCTCATATCCTGAAACGTGGCTAAATCGCAATGGCGAGCTTGTTTTCGGTACAATTCAGCCCGAAACCGAGCAAGCATTACTCAGGCTTCGCGATATGTATGCGCATGGTTTGCTCAACCCTGAATTTGCAACCATGAATGTTGACATGGTAGTTGAAGAAATCGTCGCCGACCGCGTGGGAGCTATCTCTGGTGAGTGGTGGCTACCAAACTGGCCGCTCAACACACATCTTGAGGCAAACCCTGATGCAGAATGGAGAGGTATGCCTATTTTGACTCCTGACGGTTCTCCCGGCATTGTATCCATCAGAAGAAATAATATTTCGCTATACCACGTCGTGACTACAAATGCACCTCCCGGCACTGAAGAAGCTCTCATGAGAATAATCAATCTGCGCTGGGCCATCGACTACTGGCCTGATGCCTTAGAGCGTTTCGGTGACCGCATATTGCCTGAATCCGGGTATGTCTACAACTGGGGTCCGGGACGAATAATCCTTGCACACGAGCAGTATGTGAACTTCGTAGCTCTCAGGGAAGCTATCGCAACGGGCAATACTGACCATTTCACAAGCTCCCAGCAGGAAGACTTATGGCTTGCATACCAAGTTATAGAACAAGGTCTGGAAACAGAAGAAATGTCCTATGCAACTGCTTGGGGACTGCATGTCTCACGTGTGGCAGAAGGTGGCGGCTGGGATTCAAACATGCAGATTATGCAAAATAATCAGTTTATATTCAACGAGTTTTATGGTGAGCCGACACCTACAGAGATAGCGCGCTTCTCGATACTCCATGATATGTGGCTTGAATTTTTTGCAAGTTTCGTAATGGGTCTTATCCCCGAAACCGCTTTTGCTGACTTTGTGAACGATTGGCGCACTCTTGGAGGCGACGACTGGACTGCTGAAGTAAATGAGCAGTTTAGAGAGCTAAACTAATTAAAATAACACTTGACTTCAAGCATTTAGGCAGGGTACGATTTGTATATGGGATTGTGCCCTGCTTTTATCCAAAACACTAAAACCTTTTCAAGAGGTGATAATATGACTAAAGCAAAATATGAGCCTCCAAAGCGAGGTGGTCTAACCCGTCTTAAAAGGGAAATTCCATTCCATTTGATGATACTTCCCGCGCTTGTTTTGCTTATTATCTATTCTTACTTGCCAATGGCGGGGATAATTATGGCTTTTCAGGATTTCAGACCTATACTTTCTTTTGAAAATTCAGCCTTTGTGGGACTTGACAATTTTCGTTTTGTATTTCAGCTACCCGGTTTTCACAGAGCTTTTAGAAACACCATTCTTATTGCTTCACTCAGAATTGCAACAGGCATCGGGTTTCCGCTCCTGCTCGCCTTACTGATAAACGAAGTCAGAAAAAAATGGTTTGCCCGTTCTATACAGACAGCGGTTTTCTTGCCTTTTTTCCTGTCGTGGGCAGTTTTAGGAGGCATTGTCAGGGAGATGTTTTCGCTGACCGGACCTATAAATCAAATCATCGAAGCACTCGGCGGGGACAGCATTATGTTTATGGCATTAAATAACTGGTTCAGGTTTATATTGGTATCAACTCATGTGTGGCAGAGCATGGGCATTAATCTCATAATTTTTCTCGCAGCCATAACAAACATAGACTTAGCTCAATACGAAGCTTCGGAAATGGATGGTTGCAACAAGTTAAAGCAAGTATGGCATATAACCTTGCCGGGAATGCTTCCCATAATTATACTTGTTTCCACCCTTGCCATAGGGCAGCTGCTTAACGCAGGCTTTGAGCAAGTGCTTATCTTGTACAGCCCGGTTGTATATGAAGGCGGCGATATATTAGATACTCTGGTATATCGTATGGGGTTGATTCAACGGCAATTTTCTCCGGCTGCGGCGATTGGGCTGTTTCGGTCGGTTGTTTCACTGATTCTTGTAGGTATCGCATACTGGAGTGCTTATAAATTCAGTGATTACAGAATCTTTTAAGGAGGAGGCAGGCAAGTGAGCGGTAAAATAAAAACAACGCAACTCAGCAGAACGCCAAAAGAAAATAAAATCAAAAGTACTGTAAGCAGAAAAATATTTTCCGTGATTAATGCGCTTTTCCTTACGGCAGTCATGGTGATAGGGATAAGTCCGATGATTCACCTTTTCGCTGTTTCACTATCAACAAACATATATGTTGCCGCAGGCCAGGTGAGTTTCTGGCCCCGCGGGCTTACTCCGGCGGCATATGAACATCTCTTGGGGCAGGCTACGTTTTTCAGGGCTTTTTGGGTTTCAGTGCAGAGAGTGGCTCTAGGTACGCTGGTAAACATGGTTTTGGTTGTGCTTGTCGCATACCCCTTGTCAAAGGAGCAAAGGGTATTTCGGGCACGGACAGTCTATGCATGGATTTTTGCATTTACCATGTTTTTTGGCGGAGGGTTAATTCCGCTATTCTTTGTGGTTGCAAGAACCGGCATACTTGATTCAATCTGGGCGCTTATTTTGCCCGGCGCGCTGAACGTGTGGCATATGGTATTGCTTCTCAATTTCTTCAGAGGTGTGCCTAAGGAGCTTGAAGAAGCCGCACATATAGATGGGGCCGGACATATTGCCACCATGATAAAAATATACCTGCCACTTTCGCTCCCCGCTATGGCTACAATTTTGCTCTTTACCGTTGTAGGACACTGGAATGCATGGTTTGACGGCATGGTTTTCATGAGCTCGCCTGCGGGCTACCCTCTTTCGACATATCTTGCAATGCTGGTAATGCAAGCAGACCCATCCGCCCGCGCGGTAATGACTGCGGAGGATATAATGCGCCTAGCGGCAGTCGATGACAGAACGCTGAGGGTGGCGCAGATATTCCTTGGCGCGCTGCCCGTTATGCTGGTGTATCCATTTTTGCAGAGATACTTTATAAAGGGAATAGTCGTCGGAAGTGTCAAGGGTTAGAGCATGGGGTCAACTCCTGCTCAGCCCAAATAAACTTTACAGCAACAGGAGAGAATATATGAAAACACTAAAAGCAATTGTGATAGGGGCAGGACAAAGGGGTAATGCATATTGCAACGAGGCTTCTGAACTTGAAGGCGTAATGCAAATTGTCGGAGTAGCAGAACCTGACAACGTGCGCCGAGCTGAATTTCAAAGTAAGTACGGACTAAAAGGTTCAGTTTGCCTCAGCACATGGGAAGATGTTTTCACGCGTGAAAAGTGGGCTGATGCCGTCATCATATGCACTCAGGATAATATGCATTATAAGCCTGCAATGGCCGCGATAGAGCGCGGCTACGATATATTACTTGAAAAGCCAATTGCGCCTACTGCTCAAGAATGCCTGGATATTGCCGAAGCTGCACATAAAAAAGGCGTAAAGATTGTTGTGTGCCATGTGCTTCGCTATTCCGCAATGTTTAAAACCGTTAAAGAAATCATAGAGTGCGGAGAAATAGGAGATATTGTGACTGTGGTGCATAACGAAAATGTGGGAAACACACATCACGCCCACAGTTATGTGCGCGGCAAGTGGGCGAAAGCGAAAGAGAGTTCCCCCATGATACTGGCTAAATCCTGTCATGATTTGGATATACTTCAATGGTTAATCAATAAAAAATGTCTAAGACTCTCGTCTTTTGGAAGCCTGGCATATTTTACGAAGGAAAACTGCCCCAAAGGCGCACCTGCGCGCTGCACAGACGGCTGCAAAATAGCAAACTGCCCATATGATTCACGCTATCTGTATTACGAGGGTGATTTAGGCTGGACCCGTGAAACTGCGGCAGGTCACGCAAATCCAACTGATGATGAAGTAACGAAAGCACTGAAAGTCGGGCCGTACGGTAGGTGCGTATATCAGTGTGATAACGACGTTGTCGACCATCAGGTGGTTTCAATGGAATTTGAAGATGGTGTGACTGCTATATTTTCAATGTCGGCTTTTACCCCCGAAATTAGCCGCAGTATAAAAATCATGGGTACGAAAGGACAAATAAAAGCTCATCAGGATAGCGATACTATTATCGTTTCAGACTTTTCATCCTGTAAAGACAAAATATATTCTAGCAAATATGAAGGTGGGCATGGCGGTGGAGATAAGGGTATAGTGGCAACTTTTTGCAGATATATCCGCGGAGATGATAACATTCCGGAAATATCTGAAATAGGCATTTCCTCTGCAAACCATCTGCTGTGTTTTGCAGCAGAAAAATCACGCCTGAGCGGTGGAAAAGTCGTGGAGATGGAAGGATTCAATTAATGGAACTCAAAATTTACAATTCTTTAGCTAAGGTGTTTTCGCATGGTTCTTTGCCCAATGCGGCTGAATGTATGCGGCTCAGCGCCCTCATGGATGAGACTGTTTCATTTCAGGCCGCATATATGCGGTCTGAGGGTGATTTATGCGAGTGGGCGATGCTGCGTATTAAAACTTCCTCGAAAATGAGTGTTAGCGCCAGCCGCGTGCGTTGCATTCCCGGATATTTACCCGCTCACTTCAAAACCGATGGAGGATATCTGGAGACTGAAGGTGGGCTTTACCCTGATTTGCTTGAGCCGTTTGAGGTGCAAGCCGAAAAAGACGGCTACCGTATACCCCTCACTCCCGGATCGTGGCAAAGTTGCTGGATAGATATTTGTGCCGGACACGAGGCAAAAGCGGGCACCCACTCAATAACCGTCAGCATCGAAAACCTAGCGGGGGAAACACTTGCTCATGCCGAGGTTTCATTAGAGGTAATTGCGCAGGAGCTTCCCCCATTAGATATTTTTCATACACGATGGTTTCATACGGATTGCTTAGCCGAGTACTACGATATAGAGGTGTTTTCAGAACGTCACTGGGAAGTAGTCGAAAATTTTGCGGCGTTTGCCGTAAAGCACGGAATAAACACTTTGCTGACACCTATCCACACACCACCCCTTGATACGGAAGTAGGCGGTGAGCGGCTTACAGTGCAGCTCATAGATGTGTCTATGGTAGACAGTGAATCTCTGAATGCGAAATATATATTTAATTTCGATAAACTTGAACGCTGGGTTAATATGTGCAAAAAAGTCGGCGTTGAGCATTATGAAATGGCGCATCTTTTTACCCAGTGGGGCGCAAAGCACGCACCGAAGATAATGGGGACTAAAAATAACGAGTACATCCGTCTTTTCGGATGGGAAAGCGATGCAACAGGGAAAGAGTATGCAAATTACCTAAAGCAGATGCTTCCTGCGCTGACAGCAAAGCTCGAAGAGCTGGGGATTGCGGATAAAACGATATTCCATGTGTCAGATGAGCCGGAAATGAAGCACATGGAAGCTTATAAAGCAGCGCAGAGCCTTGTTAAACCTCTGCTTGAGGGATACAAAATAGTGGATGCGCTCACAAATTACAATCTTTACAAGCAGTGCGCAGTATCTGTCCCGGTACCTGCGGTTGACCATATCGAACCGTTTCTCCGAGGTGATGTACCCGAGGGGATGTGGTGTTATTTTTGTTGCGCACAGAGCTATAAAGTCCCCAACCATTTCTTTATGCAACCATCATACAGAAGCCGAATTTTAGGTGTGCTTCTGTATAAGTTTGATATAAAGGGTTTCTTGCACTGGGGCTATAATTTTTACAACAGCATGCAATCCGTCTATCCCATAAATCCATTTTACGTGACCGATGCAGATGGGGCTTTCCCATCGGGAGATGCTTTTGTCGTTTACCCCGGAAAGGAAGGCTTGCCGCTTGCATCTCTCAGGCTCAAGGTTATTAGGGATGCTTTTGACGACTACAGGGCGCTTAGGCTTTTGGAAAATCAGCGCGGGCGAGATGCAGTGCTGGACATGATTGAAGACGGGCTTCAGAAACCTCTGACTTTTTCTTGCTTTCCGCAGCACGATGAGTATATACTTAATTTGAGGCAACGAGTGAATACAGCTCTTAATGTTATGTAAAACCTATACCTTTACTCCATGGCGGGAGTCTCGGAGCGATTTAACAGCTCTTCGGTATTAAGGCAATCTCAAAACAAAACTCTTGCTCATTAAACCTATATTGATCTAAAAGCTCAGGACCGCAGCTATTTGAGCCTATTCCCGATTGTTTGTAATCAAGACACAAAACCGTGTGCCCGCACTTTTCGAGCTCGAAGTTATGCCTCTTTTCGGCAAGTTCTTCTTGGGTGTATGGAGATGCGTTAAAACTAAACCTTTTTGACGACACAGCCATTAATGTCGAGCCACCATTTGTGGCGGTGACGAAGTCACAATCATAATGGCTTCCGTTTTCCTGTGGTTTTATGTAATCCTCATGCATATCGGCAACCTTGCTATTATATAAACCTCTGCATGATGCTCTGTGTTTGTCAATATAGCTTTCGTAAGCGCCGTATCCAAAGTAGCTCACATCGTCAAAATCCTGCGGAAGGAAAAGCCTGAGTCCGAATCTGGGAAGAAACGGCATTTCCATGTCTTTTTCACAGTGCACTTTAACGATAGCGATGCCGTCCGGGTCGATTTTCCACGTGCCTTTTATGTTCAGTATTTTCTGCCGGTAAATAGCGGCGAGGCTCACGTGGAAGTCAATTACTACTATTCCATCGTTCAGCGAGGCTTTTGTTTCATGAACTTTAACGAGCGGACGGTCATAGCCCGCCTCCTCCCACTTTAAGCGAACATTTCTGTCGTTGTCTGTGGGAGCACGCCAGATGTTAAATTCCATGGGTTTTGTGAGCAAGGTATTGTTTCTATAAACCATTTTTGAAAAAGTACCGAGCATTTTATCAAAAACATAACTAAATGCCTCACACTTGATAGTGATGGAGGTTTCTGTTTCTTCAAGGGTTAGCTCAGCTCCGTGGTCTGCTCTGAGTGCAGGTAGCTGTGGTTCGTTTTCACGCAGCACGAGCTTGTCAAACCCCAGCATATGCCCTGACTTAGTGAGCGGTGCATCATTTTTTTGCCTATATTCAAGCGTGATATAGCAGTTTCCGTTATCGGGGAAAGACAGGTCCAGCGGGACAAAAACAGACTTACGGGGCGGGCATGAGATATCTAAGTCTCCGCTGCGTAAAGTTTCACCATCACAAGTGATAATCATATAGGATACTAGTGCATAATCGCTCAGATCCAGAAAATCCAGCATATTGCGCACGTCCACTCCACCGTCGGCGAGCGTTGCTCTTACAGGGCGAAGCACGTTTTTATACTCAAGTAGTCCTATATGCGGCTTGCGGTCGGGATAAACCAGTCCATCTACGCAAAAGTTCCCATCATGCGGATATTCATCAAAGTCTCCGCCGTAGAAATACTTATCTTTTCCATCTTTTGTTTTTCCCATGTATACGGCATGGTCGCACCATTCCCAGACAAATGCACCAAAGTATCCGGGATATTTGAGCATTTGCTGATAGTTGTCTTCGGCATCGCCCGGGCCGTTGCCCATTGCGTGTATAAACTCGCAATGCATAAATGGTCTGGAGTCTTCCGCTTTTTCAAAATATTCGTCTACCCAACTGAGTGAAGCATACATTCGGCTCTTAACGTCGAGCATTGAAGAATCCTTTTTGTAACCCGGTAATATCCACTCTTCGCTTTCGTAGTGGGTCAGGCGTGACGGATCATATTCCTTGATCCAACGACCGGCTTTTTCAAAGCCGGGGCCGTATCCCGATTCATTTCCGAGAGACCAAATAACAACGCTCGGACTGTTTTTGTCACGAATAACATTACGCTGAGTCCTATCCATAATCGCTTTGTCAAACCTCTCATCCATAGCGATAAGAGAGTAGGTATCTGTCATGTTTCCCCCGAAGATTGCGACTGTGCCATGCATCTCCAAATCACTTTCAGAGATAACGTAAAATCCGTATTTATCACACAGCCCTACAAACCATGGAGCGTTTGGGTAGTGGCTCGTACGGATTGCGTTTATGTTGTGCGCTTTCATCATTTCAAGGTCTTTTTTTGCATGTTCGATGGAGATAGTCGGCCCTGTTATCGGATTACTGTCATGTCGGTTGACACCTTTCATCTTTACGGGCACAGAGTTAAACAACACCACTCCGTTTTCTATTTTGATCTCACGAATCCCCACGTTTTGTTGTATTATCTCGCCACCTGCCTCTATTAAGAGACTGTAGAGTGCCGGTTTTTCAGGACTCCATAGCTCAGCTTTTTTTATGGAAAAAGAGACTAAGCAGTCCGTCACTTTTTTACTGTTTATCTCTTTGCCCGCCGGGTCAAAAAGAGTGCAAGTGGTTTCAACAGGCTCTGAGCTATACTCAAACTTTACCGAGACCTGCCAGTCTTTACCCTGTGTTGTGGTGTTTAAAAAGAAGTCACGCACATGCTTTTTAGGGCGCTCTAAAAAATACACATCCCGAAAAATTCCGGATGTCCGAAATTTGTCCTGGTCTTCCATGTAAGTGCCGTCACACCACTTTAGCACGAGCACTGCGATGTGATTTTCTCCGTCAACCAGGTGTTTTGTCACGTCAAACTCGCTCGTCGAATGTGAAACTTGGCTGTAGCCTGCCGCCACACCGTTGATATATAGGTAAAAACACGAGTCAACACCCTCAAAGTTTAGGTAGTAGTTGCTCGCTTTGTCGAGCTTCGTCGTGAAGGTGCGAACATATAAACCGCAAGGGTTCATTGTAGGCACAAAAGGCGGGTCATATGGGATTGGAAATCGTATATTAGTGTACTGATGCTTGTCGTAGCCGTGGTTTTGCCAGACGGAGGGTACGGGAATAGATGAAAAGTTACTACGGTCAAAACTTGGTTGCACTGTATCTTCGGGCACAAGCTGTGGTGCCTCGTAGTAAGAGAAGTCCCAAATACCATTTAGTGAGATAAATCGTGACGAGCGTTCCCTTTGCTCGGATAATGCTTCATCTTTTGATTTGCAAGGTAAATAATATGAACGGTTCGGCTCAGTTCCTGCGTGCAAAATATCCGGATTTTCATGATAGTTGGGTAGTTTCATTTTGTATTTTTCCTTTCAAAGCGATTTCAACCGATGCCGTCTGTCGGGTTTTTACTTTGCCAAAAGTTGAACCCTATTACAGTGCAAACAATTATAACTCCACCAATAAGGGCAAATGTGCCCGGTATCTCTGTTTCGGGAAGCAGTGCTAAAACTCCGGCGAGGTAGACCCAAGTTGGATTGAGAATAGGCTCTATCGTAGATATCAGACAAGCCAGCAGTGCCGGTGTTTTTTTGATGCCCTTGGAGAAAAAAACATAAGCAAGACCAACCTGTACCAAACCGAGAAAGATTACAGAGCCCCATGCAACTAAATCGGCAGTCACATCCGTTATAGCAAATGGTACACCAATAGCAGTGTTGATGAGAAATCCCAAAAAAATCGCGTGTTCCGGGTTCGTGTCGTGCCGCTTGTTTCCAACATATACCCCTGCAAAACTTAAACCTGATATGACAGCGAGAATATTTCCGAGGAGACCCGTACCGCCAAGCTCATCTACAAAAAACATGGTCATCCCGATGATTGTAACAAATACTGCAATTACTTCACCGCGCTTCGGCATTTTCTTATAAAACACCAAGAACATAAGTATAATAAAAATAGGAGAGGTGAATTGCAGTAAGATAGCGGCAGCAGCGGTTGTTAGTTGATTTGCAAATACAAATAAAAACGTCGTCGCACTGACACATATAGCAGTGATAATGTTTCCAAAGGTAAAATTAATCTTAAAACTTCTGCGCCATGCCAGAAATAAAAAAGTGGCAAACAAAGCTCGCAGACCGACAATGCTAAGCGCGCTCCACGGGATAAACCTTATCAGCACTCCGCCAAAACTCCAGCAAAGTGCTGCGGCAGCTATGAAAAACGGGCCGTTTTTATTGACTTTAGTTTCAGTGATTGATTCGACATTAGACATGCCCGCAATTGTATCATGGTTTGTCGGAATTGGCAATAATTCTCCTTGCCTTTTCTCCTCAAAAACAGTAATATAGATTAACACAAAAAAAGAAAGGGAGTGCCATGCAAAATATGAAAGAGAAACTAACTCGCCTTATGGAATATTGTAAGGAATTGGGAGCCGACTATGCCGATATCAGGGTTAAGGATATTTGGACTCAGTCACTTGCAGCCGAGGATGGAAAAATGAAAGCGCAGAGCAGCAGCCGAAGTCTCGGTTGTGGAATCCGAGTCTACGTGGATGGCTCGCTCGGATTTTGCGCTACGAGCGATATGTCAGCCTTAGAGGATGCGGCAAAAAGAGCATATGAAATCGCCAAAGTCAGCGCAGAGCTGCAATCAGAAAAGATTGAACTAGCAGAAAAACCCACAGTAGTAGATAGCTTCGCAACCCCTATCGAAAAAGACCCCGAAAAGGTTTCACTCGGAGACAAAATAGCACTGTTATTATCATGCGAAGAAGCAATGAGAGAAGTCTCAGGCGTGTCAAGGACAGTATCAAGCATGAGCTTTCGCAAAGAAGAAGTGATTTACTGCGACACCGACGGTAGCTACATAACACAGAGCTTTTGTCAAAGCGGCGGAGGACTCAGTGCAACAGCGGTAGACGGAAATGATGCACAGACCCGAAGCTACCCCACAAGTTTCGGCGGTAATTACGCCCGTGCAGGCTACGAGTACATTGAGGGCTTGGAACTTCTGAAATCTGCGAAAAAATGCGCCGAAGAAAGTGTAAAGCTTCTTAACGCACCCGATTGTCCTTCCGGAACATACGATCTGATTTTAGACCCGTCACAAATGACTCTGCAAATCCATGAAAGTATCGGGCATCCCACAGAGCTCGACCGGGTTTTCGGCAGTGAAGCAGCATATGCAGGTGCAAGCTTTGTGGCACCTGAAGATTTGAAAAACACTCTGGTATACGGTTCGCCGGATGTAACGGTAGTGGCTGATGCTACCTGCCCACTCGGACTCGGCACATTCGGCTATGACGATGAGGGTGTAGCGGGGCAAAAGGTTACGCTCATAGACAAGGGCATATTCAAAAACTTCACCACAAGCAGAGATACCGCAGCAAAAGTCAATGTCAAATCAGGCGGTATGTCAATAGCTGACGGCTGGCACAACCTGCCAATAGTACGCATGACAAACATCAATATGCTCCCGGGCGACTACGAACTTGACAGCTTAATCGCAGGGATAGAGGACGGCTTTATGCTTGATGTAAATAAAAGCTGGAGCATAGATGACAAACGCATAAACTTCCAGTTTGCCTGCGAAATAGCCTACGAGATAAAAAAAGGAAAACTCACGGGCAAGGTCTACAAAAACCCCATCTACAGCGGGGTTACAACGGAGTTTTGGGCGGGCTGTGACGGCGTTGCTAAGGAAGAATATTGGACACTGTACGGTGTGCCAAATTGCGGAAAGGGACAACCCGGGCAAGTGGCACGAGTCGGTCACGGAAGTGCTCCGACCCGTTTTAGAGGAGTGAAAGTAGGTGTAGCTGATGTTAAGTAAAGAAAAAGCACGTGAAGTAATAGACGTATTTACCGGTGCGACAAAGCACCATACTGTTGTCAATATTGTGGAAAACGGTGAGCGACTCACAAGGTTTTCAAATTCTGAAATTCACCAAAATGTTGAAATAGACGACACAATAGTGAATTTAACCCTCCATAACGGCAAAAAATCCGCCTCGTCCCAAGGCAATGCCTTTGACAAAGACAGTCTTTTAAAACTTGTGCATGACACAGAGGAAATGCTTGAAAACAGCCCTGAAGGTGAGCAAGAATTCATTCCCACGCCGATTCAAAAAGTTCCTGAGCTAACGGGAGACAGTGGACTAGAGAAGAAATTTGATATCAAGGGACGAGCTGATGTGCTAAAACGCTGCTTTTCAACGCTAGACAAAGACTACACCGCAGCAGGTGCGATTTCACTAGACAAAAAGATGCATGCATACGGCGACTGTATGGGTAATTTCCATTACATGAATTACGATACACTGAGTTTTTCAAGCGTTGTGACTCATAAGGATGGAGCAACAGGTTATGGAGCAGTCACGGCAAACCGCCTGTCCGCCTGTGATATCGATGCTGCGTTCAAAAAAGCCTACGAAAAAGCAAAGACTTCGAGAAATCCTGTGTTTGCAGACCTTGGAGCATACACCGTGGTGCTGGAAAGCGAAGCCGTGGCAAATTTGCTTCTTTTCATGCTTTTTGGTCTAAACGGCGACCGTTACCAAAAAGGCATGAGCTTTGCATCGGATAAGCTGGGTCAGAAATTGTTTGGCGAAAATCTCACAGTGCGTGATGATGTGACCAATGAATGCACTTTTCAGCGGTTTTTTGATTCAGAAGGCTACACGCGCAAGCCCGTTACGCTGGTAGAAAACGGTGTTGTAAAAAACGTGCTTCACTGCTCTAAAACAGCACAAAAAGCCGGAATTTCCCCCACAGGTCATTCCTTCAATAATCTGGGATTTATGATGGGAAGCAGTGGCGGCTATCCACTTAATGTTGTTATGCAAGGTGGCGATAGTTCTTTAGACGAGATGATAAAGGGCACAAAAAAGGGCATACTTGTGACGCATTTTCACTACTGCAACACGGTCAATCCCCGCACTCTGCAAGTTACCGGACTTACCCGTGACGGCACATTTATGATTGAAGACGGCAAGGTGACAACACCCATAAAAAATATGCGCTTCACCGAAAGCCTGTTGGATGCCTTTTCAAACATAACGGCGCTATCAAGAGACTTAAACTTGGTTGACGTCTACGGCTATCCGTCTCTGATTCCAGCTGCGAAAATAGAAAATTTCCACTTCACAAGCGGGCAGAAGTAGGAAGAATGTCCTCTTCTATTGACAGGTGTGTATGCTTAAACTATAATAAATTCTAATGTTTCCTGAATGTATTTTATCAAGTAAAGGTGTGAGAGTATGACAGCATCACAAAAGAAACTAAAAGAAATGTTCGATGGCATGAGCACAGAACAAAAGGGGAATTTTGTCAGTAATTTAAAGAAAACCCTTGAGGGAAGCGATAGTGCCGAAGACTTGCAATTTCTCGAAGAGTGCACGGCACAGTACAATGATGAACTGGCGGCTGAGCAATCGCCCGATGCCTCGGTCGAAGAAGCCGTGGTTGCGGACGAACCCACGGTTGAGCCTGAGCCTGAGGCCGCCGCAGATGTCGAAGCCGCACCCGAAGCCGAGGTTATAGATGAACCTGTGGTTGAAACAGAGACGGAAGTTGAAGTCGCAGCAGAGGTTGAAGTTGGCGATGAACCTATGATCGAAGCAGAAGCCGAGCTGGAGGTTGAAGCCGTAGCCGAAGAACTTGTGCTTGAACCCGAGATGGAAATGGAAGTCGAAGTTGCAGCAGAGATTGAAGTTGGCGATGAACCTATGGTCGAAGCAGAAACCGAGCCGGAGGTAGAAGCAGAAGCCGAGCTGGAGGTAGAAGTCGTAGCCGAAGAACTTG
Source organism: Oscillospiraceae bacterium (assembly GCA_009786445.1). Taxonomy (GTDB): domain Bacteria; phylum Bacillota; class Clostridia; order Oscillospirales; family Oscillospiraceae; genus WRMH01. The sequence continues at coordinate 28,510 of WQTE01000020.1, forward strand.
TGCTAGAACCCGAGCTGGAAGTAGAAGTCGCAGCAGAGATTGAAGTCGGCGATGAACCTATGCTCGAAGCAGAAGCCGAGCTGGCGGTAGAAGCCGTAGCCGAAGAACTTGTGCTAGAACCCGAGCTGGAAGTGGAAGTCGCAGCAGAGATTGAAGTTGGCGATGAACTTACGCTCGCAGCAGAAACCGAGCTGGAGGTTGAAGCTGTAGCCGAAGAACCTGTGCTTGAACCCGAGATGGAGATTGAAGCAGAGGTTGAGTTTGTAGCTGAAGAACTTGTACTTGAACCCGAAATGGAGCTTGAAGCCATAGCCGAAGATATCGGTATTGAACTCGAAATGGAAGCCGAAGTCGAAGCAGAACCTGAACTTGTGTTTGACTCAGAGCCGGCAGATGCCCAAAAGCACAAAATAGTCAACATTGAAATGAAAATTGCGCAGCTATATGACAACATTGGGACAAATATGAGCGTAATAGAAACAATTACGAAGCTACTGTCAGGTACAGAAAGTGAAGCTCTTGAGGCAATAACAAAAGAAAAAGAAACAGAGCCCTCTCTGCTTCTTGAAAAAGCTGGTGATTATGCAAGCAAAATTGAATACATAGAGATGAGATTTTCGCAGCTTGCCGAAAGCATACGGCACGATATGAATGTGATAGAAGGAATATCAAATCTGCTATCGGACGAAGAATAACTATAAAGAAGTGATATCGGAAGCACTCTCGATTTTTGCAAGTGAATCTTGGCGTATTTCCTCTTTTAGTGCTTTCAAATACTCCGAATATGCGACATTTTCCGTGCCGTAAGTTAGGTTTGAAGTGTATTCGTGGGGAATCCATGTTTCAATAGGTGCTTCGTTGTGAGAAATGATAGCTTCCAAGTTATCAAGTGCTTTAAAGAGCTTCGCCTCCGATGTGGTATGCTCTGCCATTTCAGAAAATAGACCGCGGAATTCTTCCCCTGTTTTCGGGGGTAAAAGCTTTAAAAGCTCGGCTATTGCCAAATCCTCAGCAGCCTCATCTTTTTCTGTTTTTAGAAAAGAAGGAACATCACCTGTAATTGCCTCACCAAAATCATGGATAAGGCACATCTTTACGACCTTACTAATATCGACATCAGGGAACTCGTCAGCAACAAGCAAAGCCATAACAGAAAGCCGCCAGCAATGCTCGGCGACACTTTCGTGTCTGCCCGTGGAAGTAAAGCTATGGCGAGTGTTGCATTTTAGCTTTTCAATTGTACCCAGAAAATCAATCAACGCCCGTGGTTTCATGTTAGTTATCGTTCCTTTCAAAAAACTTCAATCACTCAAAACCGGTGCAGGGTCAGCATCCAGCGTTATAAAATAATCATAAAACGGCATGAGAAACGTATACCCCGAAACAAGGCGCTCCACAAGCTCCGACGAATAAAGCTCATCGCTGATAGGATTATTGCTTATCAGGGCAAAAGTTTTGAGATTATACCACTGCGCAGTCTTCTCAGTCGGAGCAGTCTTTTTTCTCGCATATTCAGGACCGTCAAGCACAAACTCGTCTTGTTTACCGAGCGGTGTTATCAGCTTTTCAAACGCTTTCGGATTACTGTCAATACGCGCACGATGCTTTGCCATGGTCATAGGCAGTGCGCGATAAAAACCCAGACCATAAGTCCATTCCTCGGGGGAGAGCTCAAACCAAAAAACAGGAGTAGAAGTCCACTCCTCACTCGGTCGCTCAATGGAAAACCAAAGATTAGTCCTGTATGGCTCTCCATCACGCACCCTTCGCGCATCTTTATATATTCTTGCAACCTTATGAATAAAACCATGCTTCGCATAATCACCTGAAATGCGCCCGAATACCTCTTGCCCCAACGCTTTCATTGGACTAAGAAAATCACACAAGTATTCATCCTTATGCTCATCAAACCATGCTTTATTGTTGTTAAAGCGAAGATTTAGCATAAAGTCAAAAGTGCGCGGTGAAAACCCCTCAAACATTATCCCAGCCATATGTTTATCCTCCTTGTATGTCCTAAAAGACATTTGAGGATATTATACCAGAAAATCTACTCCGTAAGCAACACTGAAGAAAGGGTGCGGCAGGGCACACCCTCTCACCCAATCCATAAACTGAGGCTTGGCAGGTTTCCTGCAACTCCGGTTGCCGACAGTTCGTTAAGCAAATTTTGTCCGAGGAATATGTCAAATTGACTCATAAACGACCATATTGGCATAAAAACCACATCGATATCCTTTTCAAAAGTATACTCGACATACAGGGTTCTTTCCTCGAAGCGGACATCAAAGCGAGGATTCATCAGATGCCCTAAATCCACACCATCTTGCCTCAAAAAGGGATAGTTATAAAAGACATATAGCGTATCTCCCTTAATGTTTTGCAGCCCCCTGTCAATAAAAGTCAGCACCAAGTGATAGCGGGGAAATTCCAGAGTTGTGCCGTCAGGAAACTGTTATGTAGTGTCGTTTTGTCAATAGGCACTTTTGACAAAACACCTTATGGAAATTGACGAATTTTCCTGTATGCTAGGCAGAGGGCCTAGGATG
>WQTE01000021.1 GCA_009786445.1 Oscillospiraceae bacterium
TCGTCCCATTCTGTATTGTCTTCATCCGGCTCTTCGATTTCCGCCGGTTCCGGTGCCGCTGCTCCGGCACCGCCCTGCACTGCGCCATAACCATCATCTATTGCACACGCCGATGCAAAAACTGCCATTGCCAGAAGTGCTGTTGCGAGTAAAATAATTTTAGATTTCTTTAAGTTTCTGTTCATTTTGGGTTCCTCCTGCAACCTATGTTGCTCTGCCTTGTTATTTGTCATTTGTTGTCTGCATATAGTATGACGGTTTGTTTCTTTTATTGTTCCATTTTTTTGATATTTTTTTGTTCTTTTATTTCAAGTTGCAGATTGACTTGCAGATTGACTTTAGTATTCATTTCTTGCCAAAGTTCATTGTTTACTTTATAATGCTCTTTGTGAAGTATATGAGAAAGGAATTACTGTATGTGGTCTCCCCTATTCGATGAAGATGATATGCGGTCTCCCTTGCTGGATAGAGGCATTAATCCGGAAAGGCCGGTTGTTGCATTAACTTTCGATGATGGCCCAAGTGATGTGACTTCTCACATTTTGAATCTTTTACAACAGTACGGCGGTCGTGTTTCCTTTTTCGTTATGGGTAAATATATTAAGGAACATCGCAGTAAAATTTTAAGGGCATGGGGAATGTGGTGTGATATACTCTGCCACTCATGGGAGCATGACGATCACACCTTGATTTCTCCGCGTGCTGTCAGCAAGCAGATTATTGATACTTGCGATTCCATTGCTTCTGTCACCGGAGATTTTTTACCTCTGTATCGCCCACCTTACGGCAATGTCAACAAACGCCTCACAAAGCTCACAGCAAAACTTGGGCTTTCAATGGTGAATTGGTCGCTTGACCCAAAGGATTGGGAAGTTTTGGATGCTGAGGCTGTTTCTTCCTTTATCCTCGACAATGTTGTTGATGGGGATATTATTTTATGCCACGACGTTTATAAGTCCACCGGAGATGCTATGAGTATTGTTATTCCTGCGCTTATTTCGCGAGGGTTTCAACTTATCACCGTTTCTGAGCTTTTGAATAGGCGGTATGGGACTTTGGAGTTCGGGGCTTTGTATAATAATTAGTATAGTTATTTCAAAAAAGAAGTACTAGTTAGCATTTTTTGCAAAGTAAGCTACTGTTTTTCTCAAGACCTCTACTTCTTCTTCGAGTTCTCTCACTCGTTGTTTTGCAACTTCGAGTTCGTCATCAAGACTTGTGGCATCACTGTTTCTAAAAGCGTTATCAGGGTCATCACGATATTGTTCTCCCCATTTGTAGATTGTGTTTATGTGTACACCAAGTTCTTCAGCCAAGTTTGCACCTGTTCTTCTGCCATCAAGGTACACTTTTGCTACTTGTCTTTTGAGTTCTGCATCGTATCTTTTTTTTCTTGTCATGTAAACACACTCCCACGTTCCTTGAGTGTTTTTTATTCTATCATATTTGCGACACTATATGCAACACTTTTCTAACTTTTTTCTACCTTTTTTCCAACTTAGCTTAACAACAACTCACAAATTGCACATTTGCGAAAAAATAATTCTTGACAACTTCATATGCGAAGTGTTATTATTCTCAGACAAGAAGTAGAACGGCATCCCCGTCCTCACCCGGCCGATAGTGCGAGCCGTGGTTTTAGAGCAAGATTACCTACCTATTATGGGGTCTTTAGCGGCGGATGCGTAACGTATTCGTTGTTTTTATTTGAAGTGACGAAGAGTTCTACAAAAAGAAGGAAATTAGTGGGTTTTGAATTAGCATAAAATGGAGGTGCTGAACATAAACAACGTTAGCCATCAAATCAACGAGGAAATCACCGACAACGAAGTGCGAATGATTGACGAAGACGGTGCGCAGCTTGGTATAATGCCGATTTCTGAAGCCATGCAAATCGCAATTCAGAAAGACCTTGACCTCGTTAAAATCGCGCCAACGTCAAACCCGCCTGTCTGCAAAGTAATGGACTATGGCAAATACAGATACGAGCAGGCAAAAAAAGTCAAAGAAGTGCGCAGACACCAACACGTCGTTGAAGTCAAAGAAATCCGTATGTCTCCGAGTATCGGAGAGAATGACTTTAAGGTGAAACTGAGAAACGGACTGAAGTTTCTCAAGGAAGGTGACCGTCTGAAAATTACCGTTCGCTTCAGAGGCAGAGAAATGGCGCACACGGATCTTGGAGAAAAATTGCTCACAAGATTTGCTGAAGAATGTACAGAATTTGGGACAGTCGATAAAAATCCAAAACTGGACGGCAGGCATATGTCCATGTTCTTGACACCAAAGCAGTCAAGAAATTAGTACTGTTTGCCGCAAGTTAAGTAAAAACAACGTTCCCTAAGCGGGGATTGTTTTGTGTGGGTGTAGTGAGTATTTTAACAGCACCCAATAACTACGATAAGGAGAGTCACCATGCCAAAGATTAAGACACATAGTGGGGCGAAAAAGCGTTTCAGCCTCACGAAATCGGGAAAGGTTAAACGCGCAAAAGCGTATAAAAACCATATCCTCAACAAAAAAACCACAAAACGTAAGAGAGGCTTGCGTAAGGGCGGTTACGCCGATGTCACAAATGAAGCTACAATCAAAAGACTGATTCCATATAAGTAGGAGGGGAGAAACATGGCCAGAATTAAACGTGCTGTCATAACACGCAAAAGAAGAAAAAGAATATTAAAGCTCGCTAAGGGCTACTGGGGTTCAAAATCGAAACACTTCAAAATGGCAAATCAAGCTGTTATGAAGTCTCTTACTTACGCTTATGTGGGTCGCAGACTTAAAAAGAGAGATTTTCGCCGCCTTTGGATTACAAGAATCAGCGCAGCTTGTAAAGCTAACGACATGAACTATTCAAGGTTCATGCACGGTCTGAAACTTGCGGGTATTAACCTAAACCGCAAAATGCTTTCAGAGATGGCAATCCACGAGCCGGAAGCTTTCACAAAGCTGGTAGGCACCGCAAAAGAAGCTATCAGCGCATAGACAGACAAAACAAAAAGCAGTTGACCTTTTCGGTCAACTGCTTTTTGTTTTGTTATTATGCCAGATACAATGAGACTTTTTTCTGTACATCAGTTGGAGAGATTGGCTTCATAATGAAATCAGCCACGCCTTCTTCCATAAATTTCACCATTTTGTCCTTTGTGATATTGCTGGTGGTAAATATGATAGGGGCCGAGTGTCCTGATGCTCTTATAATCTTCACCAACAAGTGGCTGTCCTTAATATCCTCATCCACAATAAACAAATCGGCTTTCTCTGTTTGCAGATATCCTGCGGCTGACTCAGCGGAGTTTGTACTTACTAAGGTATATCCACAGTCGCCGAGTGCATTTTTTAGGCTGTTCACGAATATCTTCATTTTGTTAACTACGAGAATTTTCTTGCTAACCTCTGAATCTCCGGACAATAAGAGTTCAAATTCCACCTTTTGCGCAGCTTTTTTCGGTTTAGCCTTTGTTACTGTGAGTTTTTTCGGCAATCCCAGAGCAATTATGTCTGAGGATAGCATTGACATTGAAGATAAAAGGTAATTAACATATACATTCAATCTTTCCTGATGGACATTACCGGGACTCTTGTTTGCCGCAATTTGCTCACGGCAACTTGCCGCAAGGTCTGTAGCGTGGAGCTTCGTCAAAGTTTCTTCTATGGTGGTTAGCCATTGCATTACAAATACGTGATGATTGCTTTTCATCGCACCCAGTAGCCCATTTTTTTGAGAGCGAAAGTCGATATGGAACAAATCCAAAACTTTTACGTACTCGGAAAGAGCATCATCTGACATTTCTTCTATGATTTTTGAGTTCAGTTCATTTAGGGAAAGCACCTTCTCACGCACTATTGCGGGTGTTATCGTGCGTTTTTGTGATTGTATTTTTTTCGCTTGCAGTGCAACTTCGTCGACTTTAAGCTCTGCAAGAAGTTCATGTGCATCGGCAAAAAACAGTTCCAGACTTGGCACTATGTAATCAAAAAAGGCTTTCACTTTTTCATGGCGCACTTTCGATAAATCGCTGTTTTGGTCTAGCTGTTTATTGCATTCCCTTAAGAGATTTTTAGCGTGAATTTGCGACAGTCCGCCAACTATTGTACCGAGCCACTGAAAAACATCCTCATAATTTCTCTGCTTAAGCGCAACCATAAGCTCTTTTTTTTGCATCGGAAACGCAGATACTGCTACATTAAGAGACTCTATGAAGCTTAGTAGTTGTTTCTCTGTCATTGAGTTGATAGCTTTGGAATCAACTTCTGTCAGATTTTTTAGTTTTTCTTTAGCTAGGGAAATGTCTTCAATCACAGTGGTTCACCCTTTAACAAGCGGACACATAATTTTCTAAGTGCCCGTATCGCATCTAATATAATGTGGCTAAAATCAAAGCATGATAATTGCATGGCAATCATCATACCATAAAAGGTTATGGATGTGCAACAAGCTAATTAAAAAAAATCAAGGGTTGCGCATTCATGCTTAACTTAGTATAATGGTCAATCTAGTAAAAATGAAGGGTAGGTGCATCTATGTCGAAAAAATTGCCGCGTTTTTTGAGGCCTAATGTGCGCCTGTACTTCCTTTTACTTCTGGCTTTTGCTGCTCTGACGTTTTTTTTGGGTGAGTACGGACGGGTACTGGCAGGTGCTCAAATATTAGTTATCATAGTAGTAGCGATATATCTGCGGCATTCCACACGGCGGCGCACGGAGAAGTTGCTCAACTACCTTGAGTCCATATCTGACAGTATGGATTTGACTATCCGTGATACTCCTCTTCCTGTCTTGCTTCACAACTCTGAGTCAGGCGAGGTCGTTTGGTCTAATCTTCGTTTTAACTCACTGCTCGGTCTTGATGAACCTTTTGTTGAGAGCAGCATAACAGACAAAATCCCAGACTATACCTGGGACTGGTTGCTTGAGGGAAAAAATGAGTGCGATGAACCTGTGCCGATTGGAGATAAACTGTTTTGGGTTTATGGGAATGTTGTTCGCTCAAATCGTGATTACGTTGCGATGACCTATTGGGTCGATGTTACCGAGCACACTCATATTGCCGATGCTTATTTGGATTCTCGGCTTATTTTTGTGCTGATTACTGTCGACAACTACGATGAACTGCACAAGGGATTGAGTGCAAAGGAGACATCACTTATACGCTCTGATATTGATGAGAAAATTTCTACTTGGATTGACGGAAAGGACGGTTATCTTTGCAGATTTGACAGAGATAGGTACTTTTTTCTCTTCGAGGAGAGATTTCTGGAAAGAATTGTCAGCTCAAATTTCTCCATCCTTGATATGGTGAGCCGGGTCACCAGCAGCAGCGGTGTACAAGCTACACTCAGTATCGGCATTGGTAAAGACGGCATTAATCCGCAAGAAAATTACCGCAATGCCAGCCTTGGACTGGAGATGGCTCTCAGCCGCGGCGGTAATCAGGCTGTTATTAGAAATAAACATGGTTTTGAATTTTTTGGAGGCAAACCTCAACAGCTTGAAAGACGGACAAAGGTTAAAGCCAGAGTTATGGCAAACGCATTCGGGGAGCTTCTCAGCGATGCTTCAAAAGTGTTTGTAATGGGACACATTAACGCTGATTACGACTCTATTGGTGCAGCCGCCGGTGTATGCTCAATTGCACGCAGAAAAGGGAAAAAAGTTAGAATCGTCATAGACAGACAGACAAGCATTGCCGAAAATCTCGTTTCGCTCTTGCAGGCACATTCCGAATATGATGGAGTCTTTATAAGTGCGCAAGATGCAATCCTCGAAGCCGACAGCAAAACTCTGCTTGTAGTTGTCGATACCAGCAGACCAAACAAGGTTGAATCCGAGTCGCTTTTGCTCTCGTGTACTCGTACCGCTGTCATTGATCACCACAGGCGTGCGGCAGATTACATAGAAAACGCACTGCTCAACTTCCATGAGCCCTACGCTTCTTCGGCATCCGAACTGGTCACAGAAATGATGCAATATCTCGTCGATGCCGATAATGTTCTTCGCACTGAGGCAGAAGCTCTGCTTGCCGGCATAATCCTTGACACTAAAGGATTTGCCATCAATACGGGTAGTGCTACTTTTGAAGCTGCTGCATATCTGAAACGTGTTGGTGCCGATTCAGGTACTGTCAAGCGCATTTTGCAATCCGATATTGATGTGGCAACCGCTCGTTATGACCTGATGCGTGCTGCTGAAATTTACGCTCCGGGCGTTAGCATTGCATATAGTAACGATACGGAGCATAACAGGATTAGCATCGCTCAGGCGGCAGACGAACTTCTCAATATAAATGGCGTACATACTTCGTTTGTACTCGGTAAAGAAGAGGATACTGTATACGTTTCCGGCAGGAGTATCGGCGATGTGAATGTACAGGTCATACTCGAAAAAATGGGTGGTGGCGGCAGTCAATCCACCGCAGGGCTTCAAGCCAAAGACCGCAGTGTTGATGAGGTTATGAGCGAACTAAAACAGGCTATTGACGATACTCTTAAGGGACAGGGCACATTTTCATGGCTTCCAAAGAAAAAGTAGATGAAAGAGAGGGGTTTTCAATATGAAAGTAATTTTACAAGAGGATGTTAAAGGTAAAGGAAAAAAAGGTGAGCTTGTGAATGTCTCCGATGGCTACGCACGCAATTTTCTTTTCCCAAAAAAGCTGGCGGCACCTGCAAACCCGGAAAATATCGCTAAAATGAAAGCAGATGAGAAAGCAAAGCAAAAAAAGCTCGAAGAGGATAAAGCCAAAGCACAGGAGATAGCGACAAAGCTGGGTGATGTGCTCGTCAAGATAACAGCCCGCAGCGGCGGCGATGGAGGAAAATTATTTGGCTCTATCACTTCAAAAGAAATTTCTGAAGAACTCAAAGAGCAGCATGGAATAGAGATTGAGAAAAACAAAATTGTACAAGAAGATCCTATAAAGTCTTTTGGTTCTTACGAAATCAAATGCAAATTAGGGTTTGAAATCAGTGGAATAATACACGTATTAGTTGTGGAGAAATAAACATAATGGACGACCTTTTGTACAGGCAAATACCTCACAGCACCGAAGCAGAGCAGGCTGTGCTTGGCTCTATGCTAATTGATGGGCGCTCGGTTGGTGATGTTATCGGTATCCTAAATGCACCTGACTTTTATTCATCTGTCAATCGGAGCATTTTTGAGACTATCTTTTCGATGTTTAGCTTTGCTGAACCTATCGACCCTGTGACTGTACTGGATAAAATGCGTGCGGACGGGGTTTACACCGAGGATTCGCCTGCGTATATACGTGATTTAATGCTCATAACCCCCACCTCCGCAAATGTTATAGAGTATGCCTGGATTGTCAAGGATAAAGCACTTTTGCGCTCTATTGCTGATGCGGGAGGCGATATTTCAGGGATGGCAATTTCAGGCGAAGGCGGTGCCATGAATATCCTTGAGGCGGCTGAAAAGCGGATTTATTCTTTGAGAATGGGTAGAAGTCGTGCTGAGCTTGAGGATATTTCTACCATAATGCGTGATGTGTATAAGCAGATTTCCGATGCAGCAAAAGCAGGGATTGGTATTCCCGGACACGAGACAGGATTTCCCGAACTTGACAGGATTCTCATGGGTCTCAATGATTCAGACCTAATTCTTATAGCCTCACGCCCCGGTATGGGTAAAACCGCAATTGCCTTGAACATTGCCATGAATGTCGCAAAAAAGTCCGGTAAAACCGTTGCTGTTTTTTCACTCGAAATGTCTCGCGAACAGCTTGCCATGCGTCTTTTAGCTTCGAGTTCTTTTGTAGACGGCAAAAGACTTCACACAGGCAGGCTAAACGATGATGAGTGGCGGCGGCTTGCCGAGGCAGCATCTTATATCAGCGATTCTAAACTTAAAATCAATGACGATGCATCACTCACTGTCACCGAAATGAATGCTCAATGCAGACGTATTTCCGACCTTGGGCTTATTGTAATTGACTATATGCAGCTTATGAGTGCAGCCAGCAGCGACAGAGGTTACAGGGGTGAAAGCAGGGTGCAAATTGTCACTGAAATCAGCCGCACAATGAAAGTGATGGCTAAAGAGCTCAACGTGCCAATCATCTGCCTGTCTCAGCTCAACCGCGACAACGAGAAGCGAGCAAAAGATGACAGGCGGCCGCAACTCAGCGATTTACGCGAATCCGGCTCCATCGAACAGGATGCCGATATTGTTATCGGGCTATATAGGGATGATTACTACAACGATGAATCAGAGATGCCCAATATCGCAGAATGCATTATTCTGAAGAACCGCAGAGGTGAAACCGGAACGGTCAACATGCGATGGAATCCCGAATTCACCAGTTTTTCACCACTCGACCGCTATCACGAGGATTAAGAGGTACATATGTCTCAACTAATTGGTAAGATTTTAGAATTTGCAGATGAATATGAAATGCTGCCGGGCGGCGGTGTAACTCTCGTTTGTGTCTCCGGCGGAGCTGATTCGATGTGCTTGCTTGAGGCTATGAGACATATATCATATGAACGGGATTTTGGCATCGCTGTCGCCCATTATAACCATGAACTTCGCGGAGATGAGTCAGACCGTGATGAGACCTTTGTCATGCTTATATGTGAGCATCATGGAATTCCTTTTTATTCAGGCAGAGGCGATGTAAGCGTATATGCGAAAAAACGGGGACTCAGTATTGAGGAAGCCGCCCGTGATATGAGATATGAGTTTTTCTTTGATACTGCTGATAAAATAGGTGCCATGAAAATTGCCACGGCACACACCATGAACGATAATGCCGAGACCATGATTATTAATTTGGCACGCGGCGCGGGGGCAAACGGTATGTCCGGTATTCCTCCCGTCAGGGATATTGTGATACGCCCGTTGCTCAAGACAACCAGAAAAGAAGTGCGAAGATTTATAGATGAGCGGGACATACCGTTTGTTGAGGATTCCACAAACACTCTTGAAATTCATACGCGAAACAAGGTGCGCCACAGCATAATACCTCTCATAGAAACGCTTAACCCGAGATTTTGCGAAGCTGCAAGCACTGCTTCACAATTATTTAGAGCTGATGAGGAATTTATTTCAGACATTGCTGCTTTGTTTATTACAGACTGCTGTATGGGACTTACCACCAATGCCGCCGACCTCGCAGTTTTGCCCTTTTCAGTCAGCTCAAGGGTTATCAGAAAGCTCTATATTATGGGAACGCAAGGAGATAATTCAGGTGTTTTCCCTGCGGAAAACAAAATGCCCGCTTCCCTTTCATTTAACCATGTGCTTGATGTCCTTGCACTATGCAGCAGTGAAAATCCCTCGGCAGGCATCTCACTGCCGGGCATGACTGTATATAGGGAGTATGAGCGGATAATTTTTGATTCCGAGCCGAAACCTGACGATGATGAGTTTGCGCCGATTTACCCCACTGTCGGAAAAAGTTTTATTATTTTGAGTCTCGGGCTTAAAATATCTTGCAAATTTGTTGTGTATGATGATAAAATTAAATTACCCACAGTTAATACAACTTTTACTTCTTTTCTATTTAAAAGTGTTGACATATGTGGTAAAATAGCCGTTAGACCTCGTCGGGAGGGTGATTTTATCAGACTCGGCTCAAGCAGCCGCACAAAAACACTCAAAAAACTTTTTATCGAAAAGAAGATTCCGGCGCGAAAAAGAGCCCTTGTACCAATCATTTGCGATGATAATGGTGTGCTGGGTGTCTACGGTCTGGGTGTTGGTGACAGAGCTGTTCCCGAGCCGGGCGACAGTGCAATACAAATTGATTTTGAGGAGATTTGACTATTGAAAGACGATTTTAGGGAGATATTGTTTACTTCAGAACAAATTGCCGAGCGAATAAAAGAGCTTGGCGCTGAGATTACAAAGGACTATGCAGGAAAAAAATTGATGCTCCTCGGTGTACTCAAAGGATGTTTCGTTTTTCTTGCAGACATAGGCAGGCATATCGACTTAGACTGTGAAATAAGATTTTTGACCGCATCATCTTACGGCTTTTCCTCTGTTTCGTCGGGGAAAGTCAATATTGAAAAGGAAATTGAGTTTAATGTGAGTGGAAGAGATGTGCTTATCATTGAAGATATTTTGGATAGTGGCATCACACTCACGGCACTTCATGCGCTGGTTGCAAAAAACAAACCCGCAAGTTTGAAGACATGCACACTTCTGGATAAACCTGAGCGCCGACAAGTGCCTTTTACAACTGACTACACAGGATTTATTTGTCCCAACGAGTTTGTTGTCGGTTATGGGCTTGATTACGGCGAAAGTTACCGCAACCTGCCTTATGTTGCGGTTTTAAAGCCGGAAATTTATTCATAAGCAATCTATTAAAAATAGGAGAGTGACCTTTGAAAGCAAAGAACAGAAGTCCGCGTGAGATAGGTTTATATATTATAATCCTTGTAATTATTCTTTCCGCATTTTACATCATGTACTCGCCGAACGGCCCGACTACAACATCTGTCGATTATTCGCAGCTTCGCCGTATGTTTATGAGCGGAGATGTTTTGTCTTTTCGCGTTAGTAACAACAACCGCCTGACCGCAGAGCTCAGACATAATTTTGAAGATTCAGGCAGCCCGCTTGTCACTCACGATTTGTTGAGCTTGGATTTGTTTCATGCTGATTTTAGCAGATATATTGACGAAAGCATGAGACGTGACCCTGACTTTAGATTTAACTACGAACCGGGAATGAGAATACCGTGGTGGGTTTCACTCTTACCTTACATTATTCTCATTGCTGTATTTTTCTTTATTTGGAACTCCATGATGAACCGTTCGGGAATTGGCGGTGACAAGGGGGCAATGCGTTTCGGCAAAGCACGGACACGTGTTGCGAGTGATGAAAATAAGAAAAAAGTTACATTTGCCGATGTTGCAGGTGCTAATGAAGAAAAGGAAGAACTCAGCGAAATTGTTGACTTTCTCAAAGGCCCGCAAAAATATATAACCCTTGGTGCACGTATTCCAAAAGGTGTTTTGCTTGTCGGTCCTCCCGGAACGGGTAAGACCTTACTTGCCAAGGCCGTTGCCGGAGAGGCGGGAGTGCAGTTTTTGACAATTTCAGGTTCTGATTTTGTTGAGCTTTACGTTGGTGTTGGCGCATCCCGTGTACGTGACCTATTTGAGCAAGCAAAAAAAGTTGCCCCATCTATCATATTTATCGATGAAATTGATGCCGTCGGCCGTCAGCGCGGAGCCGGGCTCGGCGGTGGTCACGATGAGCGTGAACAGACTCTCAACCAGTTGCTGGTCGAGATGGATGGCTTTGCAACCAACGAGGGTGTCATCATAATCGCCGCAACTAATAGAGCAGATATTCTCGATAGTGCTCTTTTAAGACCGGGACGCTTTGACCGTCAGGTTTACATTGGTCTGCCTGACATAAAAGGGCGCGAGGAGATTTTGAAAGTTCACGCAAAAGGCAAAATTTTAGGTGAAGACATCAATCTTGCGGAAATTGCCAAAGGAACAATCGGTTTTACAGGTGCCGATTTGGAAAATCTTCTTAACGAATCTGCATTGCTTTCGGCACGTGCAAATAAGCGGTTTATTACCATGGAAGATGTTGAGCAAGCCACACTTAAAGTCATGGCAGGACCCGAGAAAAAAAGCCGTGTCGTCACTCCAAAGAGCCGCAAGATTACAGCATATCACGAGGCAGGACACGCCATTACTACGTTTAACCTTGAGCATGTTGACCCTGTCCACCTCGTCACAATTATCCCACGCGGTCAAGCAGGTGGCATGACTGTTTTCCGCCCACAAGAAGATAAGGACTACAACTCCCGCAGTGAAATGTTTGAGCGCATCGTCTCATCTTTAGGTGGTCGTGTTGCCGAAAAGATTTTCCTCGAAGACATTTCGACGGGAGCAGGTAATGACATTCAGCAAGCAAGTGCCATTGCTCGCTCTATGGTTATGAGATTTGGAATGAGCGATGAAATCGGCCCTATTTCCTATGATGACAGTTCTCGCTCTGTATTTATCGGTCGTGACTTTTCACAGACTAAAAGCTACTCCGAAAAGACTGCTGCTGCCATTGATGACGAGGTAAAAGCAATTTTCGATGCCGCTATTGCACAGTGCGAAGATATACTCACCGAAAACCGAGAACTGGTAGAAAAGACTGTCGCATACTTGCTTGAAAACGAGACAATGACAGGCGAAGATTTCGATTATTTCTGTAAAAACGGAGGCACATTACCTCCTAAGAGCGATAAACCAAAAAATCCAACGGAAGCGCCCGATGATGAGCCTCCGAGCAATGCCGACTTCCCCGAAATACCTGATTTGAGCAGTTTCTTTGGAGACAAAAAGAAAGACGAATGAATAAACTGATTATTAAAGCGTACATATTTCCGCTCGCGTTCGTGCTTTTGTTCACTCTTACCGGCTGTGCAGGAGGAATTCCTAATGACGTTCACACGCCGGAGGATGTTGCGAATCGAACTATAGGCGTGCTTTCAGGTACACCTGCTGTTCGGCTTGCCGACGACGTAGGTACAGCAGTGTCATTTGACGTTCCCGAGGCTATGCTCTCTGCGCTTATCGCAGGGCACATCGACTGTATTATCATGGAGGGCACAACTGCCGAAGCGCTTATCGCAGGTACTTCCGGAGCCAGAATACTGCAAGACCCAATACTGGAGTATGAACTCCGTATCGCTGTCCCGCGGGAGAATACGAGGCTTCTCGATGCAATCAATGCAGCACTTGAGGAGCTCGATAATAACGGTATCTTGAGAAATTTGTACAACAAATATTTTGCGCGAGGTCGCTTTGAATATGAGCCCCCTGCCTCTGCCGGGACACGCCCCGGAAATTTAGTTGTTGCTCTTCCTCCCGATTCTCCGCCGTTGTCTTTTATGGGAGATGATGGCAGATTTGTCGGAATGGATGTTGAAGTGGCAATTGCTGTGGCTGACATTCTAGGTGTCAGTTTGGGTGTTTTGGAGCATGATGCAGTGGACTTAATTTCTTCTATTTTACACGGACGTGCTGATTTTGCGATGGGATGGCCGCACGGCGATGCCGAAGATTTTGTCCACACGTCAGAGCCATATGCAATTGTACGTCTTGTAGTGATTGTACGCAGATAGAGGTTGGGCCGTTTTTTGTCTCAGGAGTTATCGAAAGGAATATCATATATGATGGATATTAGTTGGTTGGCAGAACATGGTCCATGCACGGGCTTTAAAACCGGCGATACAATCCCATGCCCCGGTGGTACGGACGAGGCAAGCAGGTCGATGTACATCTTGTTGGTTGGTCATGTGGATGTCTATAAGAGCAGTGCCGCCGGTGGTATGCAAAAGATATCTACACTCATTTCGGGGGATGTATTTGGCGGCCGCGAATACTTTACCGATGTAAGCGACTATAAATATGTCTCCGGTGGAAGTGTTGTTGTCTACGTCATAACCGAAGATTCATTTAATGATTTGTCGTGGTCGCGCCCGGACATTCTCTTTGATATCTTGCGTGCGGCTTATTTACCTCTCCGAAAAGCCTCTGCCACAAAACCCACAGCGACAACTGCTTTGGCGACTGCCACACAAGCAGCGGCACAACAGGCGGCGACACAGCAAGCGGCAGCACAACAAGCGGCAGCGCAGCAAGCGGCGGTAAAGCAAGCTGCTGCTGCAAAAACTGCTGCTCCGACAGCAGCAACGAAAAAACCCGCAACAAGCGAAAATAATGCAGTGGTTTCCGCTACTGCAAATTCCGCCAATGTAACGAGCGGCGTTGCCCCGAAAAGCATGAAAGTTGACACTTCGGCTGCTCAAAGCACCGAAACGGCACCTGCGGCTGCTCAAAATCCCAAAGAAACACCTGCTCCTTCAGCAGCTCCTACCGGAGTTCTCGTCGCAGGAAGCATTTTTCCCGAGGGACACAAAAATTATCCTGACTTCACTGCGGAAATGAACATGCAACTGGTATTTCCAAAGGAATATAATTGCCCATTCTGTAAAGTAGCATTTAAAGATTTTAGGGTGTTTCGTTCAAAGCTCTATGAATCTCAGCCAATGCGTTATGATTTGAGAAAGTACTACAGAGACTTTGTAACAGAGTGGTATGATGTCATTACGTGCCACAACTGTCTTTTTTCCACTTTTCATAACTATTTCACTGATCCTAAACCTATTAAAAAAGCAAATATTGAAAAGGAACTCGAAGCCGTACGCGCTGAAATTCTGCTCGATTTTGATGCCGAGCGCGACATAAATTACGTTTTTACGTCATATTATCTCGCACTTTTGTGTTCTGAAGGCTATCCGACCATGGATAAACAAATACGCGGCAAATTATGGGGGAATCTAAGCTGGCTTTACGAGGATTTGGGCGATGAAGCAATGGAAAAGTTTTCCGCTGCTAAGGCTGCCGAGGTTTATGAGCAGGTCTATACCGAAACAAGATTAACCCCGGTGCAAGAACAGATAACTTGTCTCTCCATCGCAGGTATGCAACATCGAGCAGGTATTGACAACAACTTGAAAAGATTTTTATTCAACGCAAAAACTCACCAGATGGGCGATAAGAATTTTGCAAAAATCGCCGAAGAATTCATGTATGAGCTAAAAATGGATGATGAGTAAAAGTAAATCAGTTTTCTTTTGTACAGATTGCGGTAATGAGTTTCCCAAGTGGAGCGGGCAGTGTGCCGCTTGCAATGCGTGGAATACCATTACTGAGCAGCCCGCTATGCCAAAATCTAAAACTAAAGTTGCAGGCAAATCTCGTGCCGGGTCAGCAGGAATCAGACTGGCGGGTGTCTCCGAGAGAGTTCCGCTTAAACTAAAAAACCTCGATGCGAAGAGTGAACTTCGTTTTACCACAGGTCTTTCTGAATTTGACCGCGTTCTCGGCGGCGGGGCGGTTGTCGGTTCGCTTGTATTAGTAGGCGGCTCCCCCGGCATTGGGAAATCTACTCTGCTTTTGCAAATTTGCGGAATGCTTGAGAGTAATACTAAAGCTCTTTATATTTCAGGCGAGGAATCTGAGCGTCAGATCAAGATGCGTGCAGAGCGGCTGGGAGTCAAAGGAGACAACGTATTTGTTTACTCCGAAACAGAGCTTACTGAGATTCTGCTTGCCACAGAAGAACTTAAGCCCGATGTCATTATTATTGATTCTATCCAGACTCTCTATAATCCTGAGCTTAGCACTTCACCTGGGAGTGTAGGGCAGGTTAAAGACTGCACGATGTCCCTTTTGCGCCTTTCTAAGGATACAGGTGTCACCGTATTTCTCGTTGGGCACGTAACTAAGGATGGTGCTATAGCCGGACCAAAGGTTTTGGAGCATATGGTTGATTGTGTGCTCTACTTTGAGGGCGAGCGCAGCATGAACTACAGAATTCTCCGTGCGGCTAAGAATCGTTTTGGTTCGACAAATGAAATTGGTGTATTTGAAATGCAGGACAGAGGTCTTTGCGAAGTGCTCAGTCCGTCTGAACTGCTTCTTTCAGGCAGACCTCATGCAGCTCCCGGAACTTGTGTCACCGCTCTGATTGAGGGAACCAGACCAATTCTGGCTGAAATTCAGGCTCTCGTTTCCCCTAGTAGTGCCAATATGCCGCGCAGAAACTCAAATGGCATTGAATACAACCGCGCTATGATGCTTCTTGCTGTTTTGCAGCAACGCGGCGGACTTCGCATTGGTGGCTTTGATGCCTATATCAACGTAATTGGCGGGCTAAGTATCGACGACCCGGGTGCTGATCTTGCCACCGTACTGGCTCTTGCTTCTGCTTACAGGGATAAACCGCTGAGAAACGACATTGCCGTCTTTGGCGAGATTGGTCTTACAGGTGAGATTCGTCAGGTTTCTCAAATTTCTCCGCGTCTCACCGAAATTTCCCGCATGGGCTTTAAGTCTTGTATTTTGCCGCTTAGTGCAAAATACACAAAGGATTTTGAAAATGAGCTTGAAATTATCAGGGTAAAAAATATTTCCGAGGCAATTAAGGCTGCTATTGTAGAATAATCTACATTTCTAACCCTGTTTTCTACATATTTTTCTACATTAGACGGTGTTATGGCCCAATTCTCATTTTCTACTGGCATAACACCCTTTTTTGTGCTATACTGTGGCTTATGAAACGTGTTATTTTAACAATTTTGTTAGCTTTACTTGCTATGATTCTCCTGACAGGGTGCTTTCGTACTTCTGCGGATGAGCTTTTCAGTTTGCCTGCGGTCTCTGCGGAGTATCTCCGTCTGCAAGCTCATATAAATATGATTTTGGCCGGGGGTGCTGAGTTTGCCCCTCCTACTCGTGGACCTAACCGCCAAGCTGTCCAGCTTAAGGATTTGAACGGAGACGGTATTGGCGAGGTTATTGCTTTTTTTTCTGTAATTGCCGACAGTACATTAAAAATCTATATTTTTGAGAGGGTGGGCGATGACTATGTCGTTGCTGACGTTATCACCGGTGTCGGCACTGAATTTGAGAGCATCAGATATGTTGATTTGGATGGCGACGGTACTATGGAGCTTGTTGTCGGCTGGCAAATGGGTATGGCTCTCAGGTATATGTCCATCTTTTCAATCACAGGATTCCATCATCAGCTTCTTGTGAGTGGTGAGGAGTTTACCGAGCTTGCTGTTTATGATATGACACAAGACGGCAGTGATGATGTAATTGTTTTTATGCTTCCAACTCAGGATGTTGCAGGGACTGCAAAGATTTTTTCCATGATGCCCGACGGTGAGATTGTCTCTCAGGAGTCCAGACTCTCCGTTGGTGTTGAGTCTATATCCCGTGTTTTGACGGGAAGCCTTGCTGACGGTAATCCAACACTTTTTGTGGAGAGCGAAGGCAGATTTGAAAACGGCAGCATGGTGACCGATGTCTTTGCTATGACCAATGGTAGTTTTAACAACATATCACTGAGTTTTGATACTTTTGTCAGTAACTACACTGTGAGGCACCGCATGGGCAGTTCCGATGTGAACCGTGACGGAATTTTGAAAACCCCTGTTTTGCGGCGTCTGATTGCCCAATCAGAAACCGAATACTATGCCATCGACTGGTATGCCTACCGCAGTGATGGCTCACGAACCCGTATGCTAACCACATACCATAATAATTTTGATGAATGGTTTTTGATTTTACCTTTTGACTGGCGTGAAAAAGTTTCTGTTCGCAGAGAGGATGCCATACCCGGTGAACGAACCATTATCTTCTCGTATTTTGAAGCGGAGGAAGGTCCACATCAGGATTTTCTGAAGATTTTTAAGCTCTCCGGCGCAAATGCAGAGGAACGTGCGGAGCGTGATAACAGACAGCTTATAATGCTTGATGGTGCAACGGCCTATGCTTTTGAGCTTCTGACACAGCCAAACAGTTTTGGTATTACGTTTTATGATGACA
The DNA here is from genome assembly GCA_009786445.1 of Oscillospiraceae bacterium. GTDB lineage: Bacteria > Bacillota > Clostridia > Oscillospirales > Oscillospiraceae > WRMH01. The sequence goes on from WQTE01000021.1 coordinate 17,385, forward strand.
TGATTAGAGATAATTTTAGGCTTATCTATTCTTATTGGATTACGGGACGTGGGTAGTTTTATGTCTCAAGGATGTAAAGGAAGGAATGGTCATTAATATGAAAAAGATATTGGTTCTTGAGGATGAGACAAGTATACGTAGTTTTGTTGTAATTAACCTCAACCGCGCAGGATATGAAGTCATAGAAGCCGGCACAGGTGTTGAAGCTTTTGAAGAATTACGCAATCATCCTGATATAAAGGTTGCGATACTTGATATTATGCTGCCTGACACAGACGGGTTTGAGGTCTGTAGGAAAATCCGAACGGCTGACCCGCACATTGGCATTATAATGCTCACAGCCAGAACTCAAGAAATGGATAAAGTCACGGGGCTTATGACAGGAGCAGACGATTATATCACCAAACCCTTTTCCCCCGCTGAGTTAACAGCTCGTGTTGATGCTTTATTCAGGCGTACAGGGATTGTTGATGTGCCTGATTCGGGTGAGCTTGTTCAGGGTCCGTTCCGTCTTAACACAAAAAACAGAACACTCGAAAAAAATGGTGAGCGTATTAAACTCACACAGGTTGAGTATTCCATCATGAAGATGTTTATGGATAATCCCGGAACTGCCCTGTCGCGTGAGGATATTTTAAATACTGTTTGGGGCCGCGATTATTTTGGAGAACTAAAAATCGCTGATGTAAACATTAGGCGTTTGCGCATTAAAATTGAGGACGACCCGACTAACCCGACTTACATCACGACTGTCTGGGGTTTCGGGTATAAGTGGGGTCTGTAGGAAGCATACTGTCATTCTGATTGAAGCGAAGAATCTTAACAGATTGCAATTGCGTGCTCGCGAAGATTTTTCACGGCTCTTAGGATGATAATACGGGGAGTTACGTTTTTTGAGCACTTTTTATGAAAACTTCACACGGGGGCTTCGCAGGAGATGGCTCAGAGGTACGGTTTTTATCGCACTTTCTGCTGTTATTTTTGTCGTTGCCGTGTTCTCCCTATTTGTCCACAGTTATTATCATGCCACAGTTCGCACAGGTCTTGAGACTAAGGCCAGGACTGCCACCGATTTTTTTGCCAACTATGTTGGAAGGTCTTTTGATGATTACTACGACAGTGCCTTGCGATATGCAGAAACTTTCAGAGAGGCAAACAGAATTGAGATGCAATTTCTCAACAGCGATGGCAGCATTATGATTTCTTCCTCTGCGATTACTTCAGGCACTTCCCCGGGTTCTCCGGATATAACTACAGCTATAAGCACAGGTCAAATATCCACTTGGGTCGGCAGACTGGCTGCTACAGGTGAGCGGATTATGGCTACTTCTGCTCCTATGTTCCTTGGTGACGGCGAGATTATCGGTGTTATGCGTTATGTAACCAGCCTCAGACTTGTAGACCGTCAGGTTTTCTTCAATGTTCTCGGTGTTGTTGGTGTTGGTTTTATTGTTATTTGCATGGTTATTGCACTCAATATGGTCTTTATCCGCTTTGTTATTACTCCTGTTAGTGAGATTACTAAAATGTCGAAACGCATAGCCGATGGAAGTTACGGCATTCAAATTACCAACGAGTACACCGATGAGATTGGCGATATGGTTGAGTCCATCAATGAAATGTCGCTTAAAATTGCTCAGACCGAAAAAATTCAGACCGAATTTATTTCTTCCATTTCTCACGAGCTTCGCACTCCGTTGACTGCTATTACAGGTTGGGGTGAGACACTTAACTACAGCGATGAATTAGATAACGACTCTAAGCGTGGTGTTTCAATTATTCTCAAGGAAGCGCGGCGTTTGACCGAAATGGTGGAAGAGCTTCTTGAGTTTACAAAAATGGAAGATGGTCGCTTTACTCTCCGCATTGAGGATATTGACATTGCCGCTGAGTTGGAAGATGCTATCTTCACTTTCAGGGAAATTTTGCATCAGGATGAGCTTGAATTTGATTATCACAACGATTTAGCCAACTTTCCATCTATACCGGGCGATGCCAGTAGACTAAAACAGGTGTTTCTCAACATCTTTGACAATGCTTTAAAGCATGGGCGAGAAGGTAAGCGCATTGAGATTTATATTGGTCAGTTTGATGACCAGATTGTTATTTCCATTCGGGATTTTGGTCCGGGTGTCCCTAATGATGAGATTGACAACCTAAAAATGAAGTTCTACAAGGGGAGCAATTCAAAAGAGCGCGGCAGTGGGATTGGACTTGCAATCTGCGACGAAATCATAAGATATCATGGCGGACGGCTTGAACTTTCCAATGCAGAAGACGGCGGGTTTCTGGCTACCATTGTTTTACCGGTTTCTGCCGATTTGCCATCTGAAAGCGAAATTTAATGGTAAGGAATCGTGTTTTCTAACTTTAATATTAGTATTTTATAAGTGAGTGTATTATGAACAATAACGAAAAATCGAGTAAGGACTTTAGAACATCTATAGGAGGGCAAGCGCTGATTGAAGGGATCATGATGCGTGGCCCAAAGGCAATGGCGATTGTCGTCAGAGGTAAGGACGGGCTTGTCGAAAAGGTCGACGAGTTCAACCCCATAAGGAACAGAATCAAGTTTTTCGGTCTCCCCTTTATTCGAGGCATTGTCAATTTCGGCAGTTCGATGTCTATCGGCATGCGCTCTTTAATGTTCTCTGCCGACCATATGCCTGAGGAGGATCAAGAGGAGCCTACCAAGTTCGACATATGGGTCGAAGAGAAGTTCGGAAGCGAAAAAAGCGAGAAAATTCTCCTTACTTTTGCAGTTGTTTTAGGCATAGCTTTTTCTGTTGGGCTTTTCATGTTGTTGCCTACTTTTCTCGCAGGTTTTGCCACAGAATTCGTTGAAAACCCGATACTTAGGAATCTTATCGAAGGAGCTCTCCGTATAACAATATTCCTTACTTATTTGGCTTTGACTTCAAAAATGAAACAAATTCGGCGGGTTTGGGCTTATCACGGAGCTGAACACAAAGCCATTTATTGCTATGAAAAAAGGTTACCTCTCACCGTTGAAAATGTAAGGGCACAATCTCCCTTACATCCGCGTTGCGGAACCAGTTTTCTCTTCATAGTGATGATAGTCAGCATATTGGTTTTCTCTTTCACAACGTGGGACTCCTTACTTTTGAGGTTCGCTCTCAGAATCGCACTCTTGCCCATTGTCGTCGCTATCAGCTATGAAATTATTCGCCTCGCCGGGAGATACGACAATTTCCTTACTCGCATAATTTCTGCTCCGGGTAAGGCTCTGCAAAATTTCACAACACGCGAACCGGACGATGATATGATTGAAGTCGCTATTAAAGCACTTGAACATGTCATTCCCGAAAACGAAACAGAAGCGAAGTGGTAAGGTAAGCAAAATGGAAACATATAATGACATTTATTTAAAAATCAGAAAGAGACTTAAAGCAGCGGGAATTGATTCACCGGAGTTTGAAGCAAAACTCATAGTAGCTAACGCCGCAGGTCGGTCTCGTGAAGATATGCTCGCTATAAGCAAGGTTTTTGCTACCGATAATGATGTTAAAGAGAAAATAGAGTTATTTGCCGACCGCAGGATTTCCGGCGAACCTCTGGCGTATGTTCTGGGTGAGTGGGAATTTTATGGTGTCACGCTTGCCGTAAACGAAAATGTGCTTATCCCACGCTCTGATACAGAAGTTCTTGCCGATGAGACTATACGTATTCTCTCTCGTAAGATGTGGCAAACCCGAATGCTCGATTTGTGTTGCGGCAGCGGTGCCGTCGGGCTGGCGGTTGCCTCTAAGGTTTCCAGTGCCCGCGTTGTAATGGTGGATGTTTCCGAGGATGCTCTTGCTGTCTGCCGTGAGAATATGCTTTCAAATAATCTCAGTAAGAAGATTACTGCTATTGAGGCTGATGCACTGAAGTCTCCGCCTTCACTTCTTGGCGCATTTGACGTAATTGCTTGCAATCCACCATACATACCTACTGCGGATATTGATTCTTTGGATAGCTCCGTAAAGGATTACGAGCCTGTTTTGGCTCTTGACGGTGGTGAAGATGGTCTTAAATATTATCGCTCAATTTGCGAAAAATGGCTGATTTTACTCAAACCCGGCGGTCATCTGGCTTTTGAATGCGGGATTGACCAAGCGGGTGATGTACAGCAAATAATGAGAACAGGTGGTCTGAAAGACCTTCGTGTTTATAAGGATACACTCGGTATCGAAAGGGTAATCACCGGGATGGTTTGATTTTTCCCATCACTCCCACTGATAATCATCTACTCACATGATACAGATAACAAATTTATTTGGAGGATTTTACTAATGGCAGAAAAGAAAAAATATGTTCCTGCTGCTCAGGCGGGAGATAAGAAGAAGGCTCTTGAGACTGCGCTTTCGCAGATTGAAAAGGACTATGGAAAGGGTTCCGTTATGCGGCTCGGAGATAGGCAGGCTGTAAATGTGGAATCTATTTCTACCGGCTCGATTTCCTTAGACTTTGCACTCGGAATTGGTGGAGTTCCCAGAGGTCGAATCATTGAGATTTACGGTCCCGAGTCTTCCGGTAAGACTACACTTGCGCTTCACATCATTGCCGAGGCTCAGAAAGCCGGCGGCGAAGCTGCTTTTGTCGATGCAGAGCACGCTCTTGAGCCTGCTTATGCAAGGGCTCTCGGTGTTGATATTGATAATTTACTCATTTCTCAACCTGACATGGGCGATGATGCTCTTGCCATAACTGAGGTTCTGGTGCGCTCCGGTGCTGTTGATGTTGTTGTTGTGGACTCTGTTGCCGCACTTGTTCCCCGCAGTGAAGTTGAGGGTGATATTGGCGATGCAAGTGTTGGAGTTGTTGCAAGGCTTATGTCGCAGGCTCTGCGTAAGCTCGCAGGGTCTATTTCCAAGACTAACTGTGTTGTAATCTTCATTAACCAACTACGCGAGAAGATTGGCGTTTCCTATGGCAACCCCGAGACTACTCCCGGAGGTCGCGCTCTGAAGTATTTTTCCAGTGTTCGCATTGATGTGCGCCGCAGTGAGTTTATTAAGTCCGGTGCTGAACATATAGGCAATCGCACAAGGGCAAAGATTGTTAAAAATAAGGTTGCTCCACCTTTTCGTGAGGGTGAGTTTGACATCATGTTTGGCGAAGGTATCTCAAAAGTTGGCGAGCTTGTTGACCTCGGTGTTAAGCTTGAGCTCATTGAAAAGGGCGGCGCCTGGTATACGCTTGGTGACGTTCGCTTGCAGGGTCGTGACAATGTCAAGGTGTATCTCAAAGAACATCCTGATGTTGCCGATGAGCTTGAAGCGAATATCCGCCGCGACTCTCTAAAGCTGATGTCGCCGCAGGAAAAAGCCGCCGCTAAAGCCGCCGGTCGTGCTGTTGACATTGATGCCGAAGATTTTGAGGGGTAAAGCTGACCGCGGGAGAATTTCTATGACTGATAATCTTGAAAATACTAAAAAACGTGCTTTGAAGATTCTTGGAAATCGGAACTTTTCTGAAGCTGAGATGATTAAGCGCCTCACAAGCAAAGGTGAGTCTCTTGAGGATGCCGAGGAGACTGCTGCTTGGCTTGTTGAGCTTGGGTATATAAGTGACGAGAATTATGCTTCGCTCATTGTGGAGCATTACAGTTCAAAAGGTTATGGTATCACTCGTGTTAAAGATGAGCTTTATAAACGCGGTGTACCCCGTGAGCTCTGGGATTCTGCCTTGTTTGCTTTGGATGATGAGAGTGTGTCTGAAGCGGTTTCCCGTTTTCTAACCAAGAAGCTCCGAGGCAGCAGAGATGAAGATGATGTCCGCAAAGCCAGAGATGCTCTAGTGAGGCGCGGTTTTAGTTATGAGGATGCAAAAATGGCTATTAATCTGTATTTGGAGTCGGTCTAATGCATAAATTAGTTGGTTTTGTCTCGCTGGGTTGTGCGAAAAATCGTGTGAATACAGAGCAAATGATGTATTTGCTTCGTCAGGCGGGTTATACTGTCAGCGGCGAGACGGTCGGGGCTGATGTTGTGGTTCTCAACACCTGTGGGTTCGTTGACTCAGCGAAGTCTGAGGCTATTGACAGCATACTGGAGCTGGCTGAACTCAAAAAAAGCGGTGCAATCGGCAAACTTGTTGTCACCGGTTGTTTGCCGCAGCGGCATAAGGACGATATTTTAACCGAGCTTCCGGAAATTGATGCCTTAGTGGGTACCGGTAGCTTTGATGAAATTGCTTCGGTTGTTGATGCTTTGTGGGATTCAGAAATAGATTTGAGTAAACTCAGACGTTTTGGAGATATCAGCGCCGCTATCAGTGAGTCCGACAGAATCCTGTCCACTTCAAAGGCCTGGGCGTATCTCAAAATAGCAGAGGGTTGCGATAACCGTTGCGCCTACTGCTGTATTCCCGATATTCGCGGAAGCTTTCGTAGCCGTAAGATGGAAAACATTTTAACGGAAGCCGAGAAGCTTGTGGAAAGTGGTGTCCGAGAACTCATTTTAGTGGCGCAAGATACAACCATGTATGGGCTTGACATCTACGGAGAGCGCAGACTTACAGAGCTGCTCAGAGAGCTTGGGTCTATAGAAAAACTACGCTGGATACGCCTGTTATACCTCTACCCTGATGAGATAAATGATGAACTTATTGACGAAATCTCAAAAAATGTTAAAATAGTAAAGTATCTTGATATCCCCATACAGCATATCAGTGACAATATCCTACGCAAAATGAACAGGCGCGGCACAGGCGATGAAATTCGCTCTTTGCTGAAAAAACTCAGAGAGCGCATTGACGGAGTAGTGCTCAGAACAAGTGTTATCACAGGTCTGCCCGGTGAGGGCGATAAAGAGTTTAATGAACTCTATGAATTTTTGAAAGCGGCTCATATCGAGCGGACAGGCGTGTTTGCTTATTCTCCGGAAGAGGGTACTCCCGCAGCTTTAATGCAGCGGCCTGATGAGCAGATTGCAGAGCAAAGAGCAGAGATTATCTATCGGCTGGGAACAGATATACTCCGGAATTTTGACAAGAGCAGAATCGGCACCACAACAACTGTGTTGACTGAGGCGCACTATGAATCTCGCAGCGTAAGGGCTCGCAGTTTTGCAGAGGCTCCTGATGTAGATGGATATATCACCGTGAAGGGAGATAATGTGAAAGCTGACTTATTTATGGACATCCGCATCACAGGCATTGAAAACGGAGAATTGGTAGGTGAAAAGGTTTGAATACAGCCAATAAACTTACGATGTTAAGAGTCTTGCTCATTCCGGTTTTTCTTGTGTTGCTTTACCTCGATTTCCCATACAACAATTACTTTGCTCTCGCTGTCTTTATTATAGCTTCGGCTACAGATGGAGTAGATGGGTTTATCGCTCGCAGGCGCAACCAAATCACCGATTTTGGTAAGTTCATGGACCCACTTGCAGATAAAATTTTAACCTTTGCCGCTATGATTTGGTTTGTTGAAGCCGGGCTTATGCCGGCATGGCTTGTACTTATTGTTATTGTGAGAGAATTCTTCGTCACAGGTATACGCCTTGTTGCAGTAGCAAAGGATCGAGTTATTGCCGCTTCCATGTCCGGTAAAATCAAGACTGTTGTTACTATGGTTTGTTTGATTATCATGTTTCTCCCGCTCACGCCTTGGATGCTTATCGTTTGTTGGTCTCTGATCGGACTTACTACAGTGACTTCCGGTGTTGAATATTTCTATAAAAATAAAGACATTATGAAACTGGATATGAAGTAGATGTTTAATGATGATGATGATGATGACAACGTAATTCAAGAATTCACAGAGGTCGAGCCGGTTCCTGCGCCAAGGGTGTCAAATTGGATCGCCGCTACTTTTGCTCTCATATCACTCACCGTCATCATTGGTGCATTTGTCATTGAGGCGGGAATTCAAAGAGAGCCCTACTACGATGAGTATATTCCGCGCACACCGGTTCAAGCCGAGCTCCTGGAACTTGATTGGATTGAGCAGATATTTCTTGATATAAACCCTTTTTCGAGACCCGGAATATATTTAGAAGAAATTAACGGTATAGTTATCCACAACATCGGCAACCCCGACACAACTGCACTTCAAAACAGGAATTATTTTAACAACCTTCAATATAGGCAGCACCGATTTGCCAGCAGTCATTTTATAATATGCATGGACGGTGCAATCATCCAATGTGTGCCTGTTGATGAGATTGCTTATGCTTCTAATATCAGAAACTATGACACGATTTCAATCGAAGTGACTCACCCTGATGAAACGGGAAGATTCACAACCGAGTCATACGCTGCGCTCGTAAGGCTGACCGCGTGGCTTATGAGCAGGTATGATCTTAATTCGACAGATGTAATTCGACACCACGATGTGCGGGGGGTCATAACAGATTGCCCCAGATATTTCGTAAACAATCCCGATGCATGGATTGGGTTTTTACGAGACATCGAGATTGAAATGGAGCGACAATCGCAATGAAAAATGTATCCGGTGGGTTCTTGCTTTTTTTAGCTAAAGTCTTTCTCATTGCTGTGATTTTGACTTTGTTCTTGATTGGGCAAATACTCTTTTACGAACAGACTACCTATTATTTCTGGGGAAACATAGCCGTCCTCTTTCTCTACGCTGCAAGCTTATATCTTGTTAGCAGGGTGTATAATGGCTTTGCTTTTGGCAATGCGAGTTTTTCAGAGATTATTCTTTCTTGGGTTTTATCCCTTTTGGTCACCAATGCTTTTCAGTTTTTAATACTCAGCTTAATTGCAGATGGTCTGCTTCCCGTCTATGGTTTTCTCATAATTCTTCTGGCTCAGATTACTTTTATTATCCCTCTTGCGTTTTTACTGAACAAACTTTACTACCGCCAAAATCCCGCTCGTAATGCCATAATCGTCTACGGCAAAAAGGATAAACTTGACGAGTTTTGCTCCATTGTCATGATGCAGCGTATGAGGTTTCGTGTAAATCATATCGTTTCTCAGGACACTGATACGGGAGCACTACTTGACTTTGTTGATGCTGCTGAGTCCGTATTTTTTCTCGATGTTGATGAAAGCAAACAGGACTGGATCTTGGAATACTGTTATATGCACAATAAGCACGCATATATTCAACCGACGTTTTCAAAGATTTTGATTAACACCGCCGGAACTTTTTGGCTCTCTAATGCACCTGTTTTTTCGCTGAAAACTCCGCTGCCCGATGTTGGCACTTTGTTTATCAAAAGACTCATGGATATAGTGATTTCACTGATTTCAATTATCTTAACCAGTTGGCTTATGATTGGTATATGGTTCATCGTTCGCTCATATGATAGGCATCCTGCAATATATAAGCAGACGAGGGTTACGCGTGGCGGCAAGCAATTTACACTATACAAGTTTCGCAGTATGCGTCCGGATTCTGAGGACGACGGTGTGCCGCGCCTAACTCAGGCAGATGACGACCGAATCACACCGATTGGTCATTTTATCAGGCGCACCAGAATTGATGAACTGCCTCAGCTTTTTAATGTTCTCAGAGGGGCTATGTCCATTGTCGGCCCACGTCCCGAAAGACCTGAAATTGCCCGCCAGTATGAGGAAATTTATCCGAATTTTTCTTTTAGAACAAAGGTTAAGGCGGGTATTACCGGGTTTGCCCAGATTCATGGTCGTTACAATACAGCTCCGGATGAAAAGCTTTTTCTCGATATTATGTATATTGAAACTTTCTCCATTTTGCAAGATATTAAGCTGATGCTTCAAACTGTAAGTGTGCTTTTTAAAGGTTCAAGCACCGAGGGTGTTGATGATGGTCTCACCACTGCTCTGTGGAAAGGTGACGAGGAATGATTTCTATTTTACTTCCGACATATAACGGCGAAAAATTTATTGTCGAGCTTATAGATTCTATTCTTGCGCAATCTGTCAAGGAATTTAGGCTTTACATATTGGATGACAGATCCTCTGACAATACTTTTTCGATTGCTTGTGAATATGCGAGGCGTTATCCCGGTATGATTATTGCTGAGCAAAATGAAGTCAATACAGGCGGAGCAAAGCAGAACTTCATGCGGCTTATGATGCGTACTCGGGATGATTATATCATGCTTTGCGACCAGGATGATATTTGGTTGGATGATAAAATTGAGCTGTCGCTTGAGAGAATGATTGAAATGGAAAACACTTATGATTCCTCTACACCGATTTTGGTTCACACTGATTTGACTGTAACAGATGAAAGTTTGCAGATAATCTCTGATTCTTACAAAAGCATGGCAAATATCGATTTTGGGTTTAACAGGCTAAACAATCTTGTTGCTATGAATATTCCAACAGGATGCACCATTATGTACAACCGTGCGCTCTCAATGCTCATTACTGTGCAGCCTGATTTTTTTGTCATGCATGACTGGTGGGTTTCGCTCATTGCCGCTTCTTTTGGCGAAATCGGGTATGTTGATGCTCCAACTGTGCTCTATCGGCAGCACGAGCGTAACAGCATTGGTGCGAAAAGAGTGCTTTCCTTAGAGTATGTGCGTTATGTTTTATCAAATATTAATGTCATGGCAGAGAAACTTGACAACTCATACAGACAGGCTCGCAGCTTTTTAAAGATTTATTCCGATGACCTCAATGGAGTTCAAATGGAGCTTTTTTCGGCTCATGGATTGATGAATCGGCGCTCTAAATTTGGTAAGCTTTGTACTATGATTCGGTATAATACTTTTTTGTACAGCGTGGCTCGAAAGGTGGGGCAGGTTATTGTCATATTGCTTAGCTAGTGCGAAAGTTTGTGCGGGGATAATTACATATAATTCGGATGTTTCCCGACTTCGGGAAAATGTCTGCTCCATTATTTCTCAGGTAGACAGTGTTTTTATCGTAGATAATGCATCTTCAAACATTTCTGAAATAAAAGATTCTTTATCAGATTTTTCTGTTGAGTGGACTCAAAACTCTGAAAACTTGGGGATTGCGGGGGCTTTGAATCAGCTTGTCCGATCTGCCGACAAGCATGGCTATGAGTGGATTTTGACACTTGATGACGACAGTGTCTGTAGTGATGATATGGTCGCTCGGCTATTGACAGCTACAGCACATTACGATAATATAGCTGTAATTTCTCCTCGCATTGTTGATAGTCGGAAAAATAGTACCTACAGAGACCCCGGTAGTTCTGCGCTCACGGAGTTTAAGGAAATCAATATGTGCATTACTGCGGGTAGTTTGACAAATGTTAAAGCTGTTTTAGAGCATGGCGGGTTTAACGAAAGTCTGTTTATTGACCATGTTGACCATGAGATGTGCCTTAGACTTAAAGAACATGGCTACAAGATTGTCAAGGTGAATTCTGCCGAGATTTTTCAAGAGTTTGGTGCTGAGTCAACTCGAAGGCGGTTTCTATGGAAAACCTACACTCAGAGAGGCTACTCCCCTATTCGTGTCTATTATCACACTCGCAACTCTCTGTTTATGGTTCGTAAGTACGGCGACAAATTTGACAGTAGACCCCGTTATTTTTATTTCTACTTAATCTTTGCTTTTATAGCAAGATTCATTTATGAACCGAAACGGTTTGCCCGCTTGAAAGCGTTCGCAAAGGGCTATTCTCAGGGACTTGGCAGGTCGGTGCTATAACAGTCATTCTGAGCGCAGCGACGAATGAAACACATATAATGTATTTTTCGGAGGTCTTTATGAAAGGTATAATTCTCGCAGGTGGTGCCGGTACTCGGCTTTATCCGCTCACGCAGGTGACAAGTAAGCAACTGCTTGCTGTCTATGACAAACCTATGATTTTTTATCCCCTCTCGACCCTTATGCTAGCCGGGATTCGTGACATTCTTATCATTTCTACTCCCGAGGATTTACCCAATTTTGAGAGACTTCTCGGCGATGGCAACAAAATGGGCATAAATTTATCTTATAAGGTTCAGCCTTCTCCCGATGGGTTGGCACAGGCGTTTATTCTCGGGGATGAATTTATCGGTAATGACAGTTGCGCCATGATTTTGGGCGACAACATTTTTTATGGCAATGGTTTTTCTGCCATGCTACAGGGTGCTGCTGCTAAGTCTGGCGGTGCCACTGTATTTGGTTATTATGTTGATGACCCTGAAAGATTCGGGGTTGTGGAATTCGATAAAAGCGGCAAAGCAATAAGCCTTGAGGAAAAGCCAAAAGAACCCAAATCTAACTATGCTGTCACAGGTCTTTATTTCTATGACAATCGGTGCGTTGAGTATGCAAAAAATCTTAAGCCCAGCGCTCGCGGAGAGCTTGAAATCACTGATTTAAACCGCATTTATCTTGAAAATGGCGAGCTGGATGTCCAGCTTTTAGGGCGCGGCTTTGCTTGGCTCGACACAGGGACTATTGACAGCCTTATAGATGCTTCCAACTTTATAATGGCTGTTGAGAAACGGCAGAGCATCAAAATCTCCGCTATGGAGGAGATTGCTTATCGTATGGGGTTCATTGATGAAGCGAGGCTTGAGGTGATTGCCGATGATTACGGTAAGTCGCCGTATGGGGAGTATCTGAAAAAAGTATTAAGGGGAAGAATCAAATGACAGTAACAGAAACTAAGCTTAGTGGTGTTTATATCGTTGAGCCGCGGGTATTCGGAGATTCCCGAGGGTGGTTCATGGAGACTTACAGTAAGATAAAAGCACCTGAGATTGAGTGTAATTTTGTGCAGGATAATCATAGTTTTTCTGCTAATAAGAATACGCTCAGGGGGATTCATTTTCAGAAGGCACCCATGGAGCAAGCAAAACTTGTGCGCTGCTCTCGCGGGGCAATCTTAGATGTCGCTGTTGATTTACGCCCTGACAGCAACACATTCGGCCATTATTTCAGCATTGAGTTATCTGCCGACAATAAAAAACAGCTTTTTATCCCTCACGGGTTTGGTCATGGCTTTATCACTCTCACGGATGATGTTGAAATTATTTATAAGGCAGACAATTATTACAGTCCCGAGCATGAAACCGGGATTTTATGGTCAGATCCTGATGTTGGGATTGACTGGGGTTGTGGGGAACCTGTATTATCAGACAAGGACAAGGTTTTACCGCTGCTCAAAGAGTTGAAGTTTTAAAGCAAATTATATCGCATATCATCTGCTGGACCGGTGAATGTTTACAATGTTAAGGAGATCTATTAGTTTGAAAGAATTCAAACTAACGGGGGAATGTGCGATTTGCTCCCCCTGCGGGGAACCGCAAATGATGCACGTTAATGACCATACCTTTTCATGGTCG